>DATNKH010000412.1:0-18556 GCA_035603475.1 Thermoanaerobaculia bacterium | reverse complement strand
CTCGGCGAGCTCGAGGATGGTGGTCTCGCGGTCGGTGCCGATGTTGAAGATGCGCCCCACCGCCTCGGGGAGCGTGCCGGCGCGGACCAGCGCCAGGACCGCGTCGTCAACATAGGTGAAAGCGCGCGTCTGCTTGCCGTCGCCGATCACCGTCAGGTCTTCGCCGCGCAGCAGCTGCCCCATGAAGATGGTGATCACGCGGCCGACGTCGATGCGGTCGAGGCGCGGGCCGTAGGCGTTGAAGAAGCGCACGATCACCACCGGCAGCCCGAGCTTGCCGTAGGCGAAGCAGTAATGCTCGCCGACCGCCTTCGAGGTCGAGTAGCACCAGCGGTCGATCTCGGTCGAGCCCAGCAGCCGGTCGCCGTCCTCGCGGAACGGCGTGTCGCGCGACTTGCCGTAGACCTCCGAGGTCGACGCGAAGACCACGCGCTTGTCGTAGCGGTGGGCGAACTTGAGGACGTTCTGCGTGCCGTTGACGTTGACGTTGAGGACGTGGAACGGGTCCTCGACGTAATGCTCGACCCCGACCACCGCCGCCAGGTGGTACACGAGCTCGGCCTTGGCCACCAGGCTCTCCAGCAGGTCGGTGTCGAACACCGATCCCTTGAGGTAGCGGAAGCCCGCCTTGCCGAGGTTGTGCCGCACCTTGAGGTCGGGGGCGATGTCGAGCGCCATGACCTCGTGGCCGGCGGCGAGCAGCCCATCGCCCAGGTGCGAACCGAGGAAGCCGCCGCCCCCCGTGATCAGAACTCTCATGACGTCACGTCCCCTCGCGAAAGCCGTCAGGAAAAGGGATCGGCCGGGGGCGGCACCCCTGCGACTCCCGCCGCCGCCTCGACCTCGAACCAGTCGTCGCCGGTGGCGACCCACACCCGCCCCTGCGCCCGCCGCACGCTGCCCGGCGCCGGCCTCGCGACCGCCGCGGCGGCCGGCGCCACCGGATGGCCCTGGTAGATCCAGGCGCGCCGCCCTTCCACCTCGGCAAAGGCCCCCGGCCAGGGAGGCGCCACCGCCCGCACCAGGCAGTCGATGCGCGCCGCCGGCCACGACCAGTCGATGCGGCCGTCCTCCGGCCGCCGCCGTCCGAAGACGCTGGCCCGCGACTCGTCCTGGGGCAGGCGCGGCGCGGTGCCGGCGGCGACCCGCGGCAGCATCTCGGCGAGCAGCAGCACGCCCTCCTCCTCCACCTTGCGGTAGAGCGTCAGCGCGGTCTCGCGCGGCGCGATCTCGATGGCGCGCTGGCCGACGACGTCGCCGGCGTCGGCGCGACCGATCATATGATGCAGCGTCACCCCGGTCCGCGGCTCGCCGCGCACCAGCACCCAGTTGATCGGCGCGCGCCCACGGTAGGCCGGCAGCAACGACGGATGCAGGTTGAGCGCCGCCAGCCGCCCTGCCGCCAGCACCGGCGCCGACAGCAGGTCGCGGTAGAACACGCTCAGCACCAGGTCGGGGTCCAGGCGCCCGGCAAGACCGGCGATCCCGCCCGGCGCCGCCGCCAGCTCGTCCGAGAAGTGGAGCGGCAGCCCCAGCTCGCGGGCCGCCTCCGCGGGCGTGCGGTACCAGCGGTTCTCGGCCGGATCGTCACGGTGGGTCACCACGGCGGCGACCTCGCACCCCAGCTCGCTCAGCAGCCGGACCGCACGGTAGCCGAGCTGGCCGTAGCCCAGGAACAGGACCTTCAACCAGGGTCCCCGTTCGCGCCGTTCGCCCCTTTCGCCGCGTTCACCGGGAAGTTGACCGTCTCCTTCACCACGCTGCGCGGCCGGCGGCGCACTTCGACGTAGATCCGGCCGACGTACTCGCCCAGCACGCCGAGCGCCAGGAAGTCCGCCCCGACCAGCAGGAAGAGGATGGCGAAGAGGGTGAACAGCCCCTCGGCCTCGGGACCCTGGATCAGGCGCCGGATGACGAGGAAGACGCCGAAGCCGATCGACAGCAGGGAGATGAGGGTGCCGGCCAGGGTCGCCAGGCGCAGCGGCATGGAGGTGAAGCCGGTCACCAGGTCGGCCTGCAGCCGCAGCAGCCGCCAGAGCGAGTACTTCGACTCGCCGGCGGCGCGCTCGGCGTGCCCCACCGGCACCTCGGCGATGCGGCGCGCGAACTGGCAGGCGAGCGCGGGGATGAACGGCGTCCGCTCCTCGCAGCGGCGCAGCGACTCGACCACCGGGCGCGAGTAGGCGCGCAGCATGCAGCCATAGTCGCGGAACTCGACCCCCGACATGATGCGCCGCATCATGCGGTTGATCTGCCGCGACGCCCAGCGGCGGAACCAGGTGTCCTTGCGGTCGGCCCGCCAGCCGCCGACCACGTCGAAGCCCTCGGCCGCCTTGGCCAGCAGCTTCGGGATGTCCTCGGGCAGGTTCTGCAGGTCGGCGTCGAGGGTCACCACGGTCTCGCCGCGGGTCACCTCGAGGCCGGCCATGACCGCCGCGTGCTGGCCATAGTTGCGGTTGAAGGAGATCACCCGCACCCGGGGATCGGCCGCCGCCAGGCCGCGCAACAGTTCGAGCGAGCGGTCAGCGCTGCCGTCGTCGACGAAGATCGCCTCGGCGCCGCCGGCGATGCCGTCCATGACCGGCACCAGCCGGGCATACAGCGCCGGCAGGTTCGCCTCCTCGTTGAACACCGGGACGACGATCGACGCCGCCAGTGCCGCCGACACCGCCGGAGCGGTCATTCGCTCAACGCCAGGCGCACCGCCTGCACGACGTCGCCGGCGTCCTCGTCGGTCATCGCCGGGAAGAGCGGCAGCGACACGATGCGCGCGCAGACCTCCTCGGCGACCGGCAGCGTGCCTTCACGCCAGCCGAAGCGGCGGCGGTAGTAGTCGTGGAGGTGCACCGCCTCGAAGTGCAGGCCGGTGCCGATGCCGAGCTCGCGCAGCCGCTCCATGAAGGGCGCGCGGCTCGGCGGCAGGACGGTGAACAGGTGCCAGGGATGATGGCATTCGTACCCTGCCCGGCCGGGGATCTGCAGCCCCGGGAGCGCCGCCAGGTCCCGGCGGTAGATGGCGGCGATCTCGGCGCGGCGGCGATTGAATCGCGGCAGCTTGCGCAGCTGATGCAGGCCCAGGGCGGCATGGAGGTCGCTGAGGTTGTACTTGAAGCCCGGCAGCACCACGTCATACGTGGCCGGGGCCTTCGCGGTGGGCGAGTACGCCTGCCAGGCGTCGCGCTGCACGCCGTGAAAGCGCCACAGCTTGATCGCCGCGGCCAGCCGGTCGTCGTCGGTGGTCACCATGCCGCCCTCGGCGGTGGTCATGTTCTTGATCGGATGGAACGAGAAGCACGCCGCCAGCGTGCCGTTCTCGCCGGTGGCGCCGATCGGACGCCCCTTGTAGGCGGCGCCGGCAGCGTGGGCCGCGTCCTCGACGATGCCGATCTCGGGCCGGCCGGCCGCGGCCAGCGCCGCGCGCAGGCCGTCGAGGTCGCTGGGCAGGCCGGCGAAGTGCACCGGCATCACCAGCCGCGTGCGTGGGGTGACCGCCGCCGCCAGCGCCCCCGGGTCGAGGTTCCAGGTCGACGGGTCGATGTCGGCGAAGACCGGCACCGCGCCGCAGGCGACCACCATGTTGGCGGTTGCGGGCCAGGTGAGCGCCGGCACCACCACCTCGTCGCCCGGTTGCAGCTCCAGGGCAAGCAGGGTGGCGTGCAGCGCCGCGGTGCCGGAGGAGAAGGCCAGGGCGTGCCGCGCCCCCACCGCCGTGGCGAACTCGCGCTCGAGCTGCGCCACCCGCGGCCCGGTGGTGATCCAGCCCGAGCGCAGGCAGGCCACCACCTCGGCAATCTCTTCCTCGCCAATGTCCGGCCTGGAGAAGGGCAGAATGGACTCGCGCGGCAACACGGCGCGCTAGTAGATCACCTCTCCCGGACGCCCGCAAGGCGGCCGGGCCTGCCGGCCTGCCGGGCCTTGTCGTGGGCAGTTCCTCTTGCCGCCCTTTGGGCGAGGCCTGACTCACTCCGGGCGTTAGGACTTCGAGGCCTCGCCCAAAGGGCGGCAAGAGGAACTGGCCCACTACCGACAGCCCGGCGGGCCGGGCCCATGGCTCCCGCAGCAGGCTCGCGATCAGTACTCGGACAGGTAGCGCTGCTGCTCCCAGGGGTGGACGTGCTCGATGTAGTCGGCCCACTCCTGGCGCTTGGCGCGCAGGTAGTGCTCGAGGATGTGCTCGCCCAGCGCGCCGGCGATCACCTTGTCCTGCTCGAGCTCGTCGAGAGCTTCGTGCAGGTTGGCCGGCAGCTGGGCGATGTGCAGGCGGCGCTTCTCGCGGGCGCTCATGGTGAAGATGTTCTTGTTGATCGGCGCGCCCGGATCGAGGTTGCGCTCGAGGCCGTCGAGACCGGCCGCCAGCATCACCGCGAGCGCCAGGTAGGGATTGCAGGACGGGTCCGGCATGCGCACTTCGCAGCGCGTCGACATGCCGCGCTTGGCCGGCACCCGCACCAGCGGGCTGCGGTTCTTCTCCGACCAAGCGACGTTGATCGGCGCCTCGTAGCCGGGGACCAGCCGCTTGTAGGAGTTGACCAGCGGGTTGGTGACGGCCGCGAACGCCACCGCGTGGTCGAGGATGCCGCCGATGTAGCTGAGCGCCACCTTGGACAGCTGCCACTGCGCCTGCGCGTCGTAGAAGGCATTCTCGCCCGCCCTGGTGAGCAGGCTCTGGTGGACGTGCATGCCTGAGCCGTTGACGCCGAAGATCGGCTTGGGCATGAACGTGGCGTGGAGGCCGTGGTCCTGGGCCACCTTCTTGACCACGAAGCGGAAGGTGGTGACATTGTCGGCGGTGGCCAGGGCGTCGCCGTACTTGAAGTCGATCTCGTGCTGGCCCGGCGCCACCTCGTGGTGCGCCGCCTCGACCTCGAAGCCCATGGCCTCGAGCACGATGACGATGTCGCGCCGGCACTGCTCGCCGCGGTCCACCGGCGTCAGGTCGAAGTAGCCGCCGACGTCGTGGGTCTCGAGGAGCACTTCGCCCTTGTCGTCCTTCTGGAACAGGAAGAACTCCGCCTCGGGGCCCGCGACCATGGTGAAGCCGGCCTTCTTCGCGCGCTCGACCTGGCGCTTGAGGGTCATCCGCGGGCAGCCCGCGAACGGCTCGCCGTCGGGCATGTGGATGTCGCAGATCATCCGCGCCACCTTCGAGCCGTCGGGGTTGGACCAGGGGTTGACCCGGAAGGTGTTGAGGTCCGGCACCAGAAGCATGTCGGACTCCTCGATGCGGGTGAAACCCTCGATCGACGAGCCGTCGAAGAGGATCTGGCCGTCCAGGGCCTTCTCGAACTGGCTGCGCGGGATCTCGACGTTCTTGATCACGCCGAGGATGTCGGTGAACTGCAGCCGCATGAAGCGCACGCCTTCTCCGTCGGCGGCCTTCAGGATCTCCTCTCTCTTCATCCATGCCTCCCTTTTTGTGACTGTTGGGCAGACTATAGGGCTCTCACGACCCGAAAGCAACCTCAATTTCGATGGATTGACATCTAAAAGTTGCTCGATCTGCACATATTACGGTGCACCGCGCCATCGCCTCAGGGCCGTCCCGAGCCGGGTTAAGATGGCACCGCCAAAGGCTGAAAGCCTCGGACGGCCCCCTCCTCTCGGCCGGGCCCGCCCACCCCGCCGCCGGCTTCGGCCCCGGTGCGCGCGCCCAGCGATCCGTCCGGCCGGGAGGCACGTAGCCTCTGAGGTAGCTGCCCGGTAGGTAGTGGGTCCGTTCCCGCGGCTGCCCTTTGGACGAGGGGCCGGGTCTGCGGGGACGGAGGACTTTGGCCCCTCGCCCAAAGGGCAGCCGAGGGAACGGACCCACTACCTGGCCATGAGGCAGCAGATCAAGGAGGAGTCACCCCCATGCCCGAGACCCCCGAACCACGCGCCGCCGTGCCCCGCCGCGGCTCGCGCGCCCGCCTGGCGCTCTACATCGGCGCCGCGCTGCTCGCCGCCGCCGCGTTGGTCGTCGGCGGTCGGTCCCTGATCGGCCCGCTGCACCGCTTCGCCGCCTGGGTGCAGGACCTCGGCATCTGGGGTCCGGTGGTGTTCATCCTGGGGTACGCCGCAGCGACCGTCGCCTTCGCGCCCGGCGCCGTGCTGACCCTGGCGGCGGGAGCGCTGTTCGGGCTGGTCTACGGCACCGTCTACACCCTGGCCGGCGCCACCCTCGGGGCATCGCTCGCCTTCCTCGTCTCGCGCTACGTGGCGCGCCGGGCCGTCGAGCACCGCATCGCCGCCAACCCGCGCTTCCAGGCCATCGACCGCGCGGTCGGCCGCGAGGGGTTCAAGATCGTCGCCCTGCTGCGGCTGTCGCCGGTGTTCCCTTTCAATCTGCTCAATTACGCGCTGGGCCTCACCCGCGTCCGCTTCCTGGACTACTTCGCCGCCTCGGTGGCGATGCTGCCGGGCACGCTGCTCTACGTCTACTACGGCAAGGCGGCCGGCAGCCTGGCGGCGGCATTCGCCGGCAGCGGCGGCGCACCGGCGGCGGGCGGGCAATCCAAGGCGGCCTCCTGGGCGCTGCTGGCGGTGGGGCTGCTGGCGACCGTGGCAGTGACCACCTACGTCACGCGGCTGGCCGGCAAGGCGCTGCGGCAGGAGCTGGAAGAAGAGCCGGCACCGGCAATGTCCTCCGGGGCCGCCGGGGCCGCCGGGGCCGCCGAGGCTCCGGAAGCGTCGTCCGGACCGCAACCGGAGGGACCTCATGCCTGAGCGCGGCCCCGACGCCGAGATCGCGTCCGCCCAATCCCCCGTCGAGCCGCTCGACGTCTACAACCGCGCGCTGCTCGCCAACGTCCACCCCTCGGGCTGGGTCAACCCACGCCCGGCGGCGCGCTACCACCTGGTCGTGGTCGGCGCCGGCACCGCGGGGCTGGTGTCGGCGGCCGGCGCCGCGGGGCTGGGCGCGCGCGTGGCGCTGGTCGAGCGCCACCTGATGGGCGGCGACTGCCTGAACGTCGGCTGCGTGCCCTCGAAAGGGATCCTCCGCGCCGCCCGCGCCTGGGAGGAGGCGCGCCAGGCCGCCAGCCGCTTCGGCGGTCCGGCGGCGGCCGGCGCGCCTAGCTTCGGCGCCGCCATGGAACGGATGCGCCGGCTGCGCGCCGCCATCAGCCCGCACGACAGTGCCGAGCGCTTCGGCGGGCTGGGGATCGACGTCTTCCTCGGCGACGCGCGCTTCACGGCCCCCGACGCCGTCGAGGTGGACGGCCAGCTCCTGCGCTTTCGGCGCGCCGTCATCGCCGCCGGCGCGCGGGCCGCGGTGCCGCCCCTCCCCGGGCTGGCCGAGGCCGGCTTCCGCACCAACGAGACGATCTTCAACCTGACCGAGCTGCCGCGGCGCCTGGCCGTCGTAGGCTGCGGCCCGATCGGCTGCGAGCTGGCGCAGGCCTTCGCGCGCTTCGGCAGCGAGGTGACGCTGCTGGGCCGCCAGGCGCAGCTGCTGCCGCGCGAGGACGCCGATGCCGCCGCGATCGTGGCCGCGGCCTTGACGCGCGACGGCGTGCGCCTCGAGCTCGGCGTCAAAGCGACCGCGGTGCAGCGGCGCGGGGCGGAGAAGGTGCTGGAGTTCGAGCACGTCCACGGGATGGGAGGGCAGGGGGGCGGGGGCGTCCGCCGCGAGCTGGCGGTGGACGAGATTCTCGTCGCCACCGGCCGCCAGCCGAACGTCGAGGGGCTCGGTCTCAGGGCCGCCGGCGTCCGCCACACGCCGAAGGGAGTCGAGGTCGACGACCGGCTGCGCACCAGCAACCCGCGCATCTTCGCCTGCGGCGACGTGGCCTCGAAGTTCCAGTTCACCCACGTCGCCGACGCCCAGGCGCGGCTGGTGATCCAGAACGCGCTGTTCTTCGGCCGGGCCAAGGCCAGCGCGCTGACCATTCCCTGGTGCACCTACACCAGCCCCGAGATCGCCCACGTCGGCCTCTACGAGCGCGACGCCCGCGGCCGCGGCCTCGAGGTGGACACCCTGACCGTGCCCCTCGCCGACAACGACCGCGCCGTCCTCGACGGCGAGGACGAGGGCTTCCTGCGCGTCCACCTCGAGCGCGGCACCGACAAGATCCTCGGCGCCACCCTGGTCGCCGAGCACGCCGGCGACATGCTGGGCGAGCTCTGCCTGGCGATCACCCAGGGCATCGGCCTGGGCAGCATCGCCAGCGTCATCCATCCCTACCCCACCCAGGCCGAGGTGGTGAAGAAGGCCGCCGACACCTGGCGCCGCGGCAAGCTCACCCCGCGGGTCAAGAAGCTCTTCGCCTGGTGGTTCAGGGTGCTCTCCTAGGCGATGACCTTCGCGCAGGTGTGGGCGCGCTCCTTCACCCCGGACGGCCGGCGCGGCCGCGGTCCTCACTCGGCAGCCAGGTCCCCCAGCCAGACGAGATGCCGGGCGAAACGGCCGGCGCGGGCGGCTTCGTAGAGCTGGCGGTTGGCGGTGACCAGGGAGCAGTCGGCCTGCAGGGCGAGGGCGATGTAGAGGCTGTCGGAGAGGCGCAGATCGCCGCTCAGGGCCAGGGACAGGGCACCCGGCACCAGGGCCGAGACCGGGGTCCAATCGAACGGCACCTGGCGCAGCGCGGCGAGGACGGCGCGGGCACCCTCCTCGTCGATCTCCCCCAGGCGCACCCGGCGCGCCAGGAGGCCGGCGATCTCGAAGTAGAGCAGGTCGGGCGCCAGCAGCTCGCAGCTGCCGGCGAGCAGGGCGTCGGCGTGCGCGGTGAGCCGCTCGGGGAAGTACCACTGCGCCGCCACGCTGGCGTCGATCACGCAGCGCCTCACCCGCCGCTCCTCCGCCGATAGGTCGCTGCCGGCACTAGGACCGCTCCTTCTCTCCAGGGCCGCCCTGGGGGGCGCGGCCGCCGGAGCCCTCGGACGGACGGTCGCCGTCGCCGGCCATCAGCTCGTCGCTGGCGGCGAGCGAGCGGCCTGCCCACTGGGCCCGCAGCTGCCGGGCGGCCTCCAGGGCGCGCTGGCGCGAGAGGCCGAGGGCGCCTTCGAGAACGGCCCGCGCCTCTTCTTCCACCGAGCGGCCCTGGCGGGCGGCGCGGGCGCTCAGGCTCTCGATCACCCTCGGGTCCACGTCCTGCAGCACGAGATGCGCCATGCCATGTCCTCCGGCACGCTTCAAGGGGTCACGGGCCGAACGTCGGTGACGAAGTACTCGGTGTCGCCGAAGCAGGACGACGGCACGCCCCGGTGCTGCTCGTAGTGCAGCGCCACCCGCTGCCCCATCGTCTGGTTGAGGCGCGCGGCGACGGCGCCGTCGCGCACGGTGAAGCGGAAGATCTCCGGCATCGCCCCGGGCAGGTTGACCATCGCCAGCTCGCCCTCCCAGGTCTTGCACAGCCACCCCTTGTGCGAGAACTTCTGCACGTAGCCGGCGCGCTCGCCCGACGAGTAGCTGAAGGACAGCGTCGCCCAGACGTAGAGGGCGAAGCCGGCTCCGGCCAGCACCAGCAAGGCGAGCAGCAGCAGTGGCCAGCGGCTCCGGCGGCGGCCCTTCCCAGGCGTCGCCGGCGGCTCCGGCGCCGCCGGGGCCACGCTCTTCTTGTCCGCTTCTCGGTCGGCTGCCATCGTGTCCCCCTCTCAGGCCCTCTTCTCCGTCCCGGGCGCCCCGGCCCGCGGCGCGCGCGGGGCGCCGCCTGCCCGGGCCTTCAGGTAGTCGCGGTTCAGGCGCGCGATGAAATCGATCGAGATCCCCTTCGGGCAGACTTCCTGGCACTCGGCGTGGTTGGTGCAGTAGCCGAAGCCCTCCCGCTCCATCGCCTCGACCATCGCCAGCGCCCGCTGGCCGCGCTCGGGCTGCCCCTGCGGCAAGAGCCCCAGGTGGGAGACCTTGGCGGCGGTGAACAGCTGTGCCGCGGCGTTCGGGCACTGGGCGACGCAGGCCCCGCAGCCGATGCACTCGGCGGCCTCGAACGCGCGGTCGGCGATCCGCTTGGGCACCGGCATCAGGTTGGCCTCCGGCGCGCTGCCGGTCGACACCGAGATGAAGCCGCCGGCCTGGATGACGCGGTCGAAGGCGCGGCGGTCGACCATCAGGTCCTTGACCACCGGGAACGCCCGGGCGCGCCAGGGCTCGAGATGCAGCACGTCGCCGTCGTGGAAATGACGCATGTGCAGCTGGCAGACGGTGGTGCCCCGCCGCGGCCCGTGCGCCTCGCCGTTGATCATGAAGCCGCACATGCCGCAGATCCCCTCGCGGCAATCGTGGTCGAAGGCGATGCGGTCCTCTCCCATCTCGGCCAGGCGCTCGTTGAGGACGTCGAGCATCTCGAGGAACGAGCTGTCGGGATTGACGTCGGCGGCCTCGTAACGCTCCATGCGTCCGGGAACGGCCGGACCCGGCTGGCGCCAGACATAGAGGGTGAGGTTCATTACTTGTAGCTCCTCCGGGAGAGCTCCACCGATTCGAAGTGCAGCGGCTCCTGGTGCCGGACCTCGGGCCGGTCCTCGCCCTGCCACTGCCACGCGGAGACGAAAGCGTACTCCTCGTCGTTGCGCAGCGCTTCTCCTTCGGGCGTCTGGTGCTCTTCGCGGAAGTGGCAGCCCGCCGATTCGTCGCGGTCGAGCGCGTCGCGGCACATCAGCTCCGCGAGCTCGCAGTAGTCGGCGACCCGGCCGGCCTTCTCGAGATCCTGGTTGACCTCCGCCGGATCGCCGCTTACCCGCAGGTTACGCCAGAACTCCTCGCGCAGGGCGGCGATCTCGCCGATCGCCCGCTCGAGGCCCGCCGCCGTCCGCGAGATCCCGCAAGCGTGCCACACCAGGTGGCCGAGCTGCCGGTGGAACGACTCGGGACTGCGCTGGCCGCGCAGCGCCAGCAGCCGGTCGAGACGCTGCCGCACCTCCGCCTCGACGGCGTCGAAGGCCGGGCCGGCGGTCGACAACCCTTCGCCGAGATGCCCCGCCAGGTAATTGCCGAGCGTCGCCGGCAGGATGAAATAGCCGTCGGCCAGCCCCTGCATCAGGGCGCTCGCACCGAGGCGGTTGGCGCCGTGGTCGGAGTAGTTGGCCTCGCCGGCGACGAACAGGCCGTCGACGTTGCTCATCAGGTTGTAGTCCACCCACAGGCCGCCCATCGTGTAGTGCGGCGCGGGGTAGATCCGCATCGGCGTCACCCAGGGGTCCTCGCCGGTGATCTTCTCGTACATCTCGAACAGGTTGCCGTACCGGTCTTCGATCACCGCCCTGCCCAGCCGCGCGATGGCGCCCGAGAAGTCGAGATAGACGCCGTTCTTCTGCGGCCCGACCCCGCGCCCGCTGTCGACCACCTGCTTGGCGTTGCGCGCGGCGACGTCGCGCGGCACCAGGTTGCCGAAGGCCGGATACCTGACCTCGAGGTAATAGTCCCTCTCCGCTTCCGGGATGCTCTCGGGAGAGCGGTCGTCGGCGGGGTCCTTGGGCACCCAGATGCGGCCGTCGTTGCGCAACGATTCGCTCATCAACGTCAGCTTCGACTGGTAGTCGCCGGAGGCCGGGATGCAGGTGGGATGGATCTGGGTGAAGCAGGGGTTGGCGAACAGGGCGCCGCGCCGGTGGGCGCGCCAGATGGCGGTGGCGTTGCTGCCCTTGGCATTGGTCGACAGGTAGTAGACGTTGCTGTAGCCGCCGGTCGCCAGCACCACCGCGTGCCCGGCGTGGCGCTCCAGCCGGCCGGTCACCAGGTCGCGGGCGACGATGCCCATCGCCCGCGGGTCCGCACCGTCGCCGACCACCAGGTCGAGCATCTCGGTGCGCGGGAACATGCGCACGGTGCCGGCGGCGATCTGCCGGCAGAGCGCCTGGTAAGCGCCGAGCAGCAGCTGCTGCCCGGTCTGGCCGCGGGCATAGAAGGTGCGCGAGACCTGGGCGCCGCCGAAGGAGCGGTTGTCGAGCAGGCCGCCATATTCGCGGGCGAAGGGCACGCCCTGGGCGACGCACTGGTCGATGATGTCGACCGACAGCTCGGCCAGGCGGTGGACGTTGGCCTCGCGCGAGCGGAAGTCGCCGCCCTTGATGGTGTCGTAGAAGAGCCTGAAGACGCTGTCGCCGTCGTTGTGGTAGTTCTTCGCGGCGTTGATGCCGCCCTGGGCGGCGATCGAATGCGCGCGGCGCGGCGTGTCCTGAAAGCAGAAGCACTCGACCTGGTAGCCGAGCTCGCCGAGGCTGGCGGCGGCGGCGGCGCCGGCCAGGCCCGAGCCCACCACCAGCACGGTGAACTTGCGCTTGTTGCTCGGGTTGACCAGCCGCAGGTGGTTGCCGTGCTCCAGCCACTTCGCGGCCAGCGGGCCTCCCGGGACCTTGCTGTCGAGCTTGATCTCCGCGGTGGTCACTTGATCCTCGGTGTCCTCGATGTTCTCATTGGAGACGCACCAGGCCGCTCAGCACGGCCACGGGAAAGGAGATGTTGCCAACGGTGATCAGCCAGGCGAACGCATGCGCGAAGCCGTTGCGCCAGAGGTTGAAGCGCGGATGGTTCCAGCCGAGCGACTGGAACATGCTCCACAGGCCATGGTAGAGGTGGAACCCGAGAGCGACCTGCGCGGCGATATAAAAGAAAGACACCCACCACACCTGAAAGCCGGTGACGACGTTGTGATACACGTCGCCGGGAACGAATGCCGGGTGCGCCGTTCCCCAGGTGAGATGCAGCAGGTGATAGATCACGAACAGCAGGATGATCACACCTCCCCAGCGCATGGTGCGGGACGCGTAGGTGGTGTGGATGCGGGTGCCCGCGACGTAGGCGTCCGGGCGCGCCGCCCGGCTCGCGCGGCTGAGCTGCCAGGCGGCCCAGACATGGAGCACGGCCGCGGCGATCAGCAGCAGGCGGACCGCCCAGAGCAGGACGTTCGCCGGCACGAGCGGTTCGCCGACGGTGCGCAGGAAGCGGGAGTAGCTGTTGAGGGCTTCGGCCCCGAGGTAGAGCTTGAGGTTGCCGAGCAGGTGCCCGAGGACGAAGCCGAAGAGGATGATGCCGGTCGCGGCCATCACGGCCTTCTTGCCAACCGCGGACCGGTACAGGTCAGTGAACCAGGCCATGTCGTGCCTTAGGGGGAGAGTCCGGAGAGGTCCAGAGAGGTCCCGGAGAGGTCCCGGTGAGGTCAGGAGAGGTCCCGGGGAGGTCAGGAGAGGTCCAAGATCTCATATCACCTGCCCACGGCGGCGCCGGCGCCGGCGTGCCCGGGAACGTGGTGTGTTGGTCGCCGGCGATACCGGGGACGTCGTGGCCACCGTCGTCGCCTGGGTCGTCGGGGCCACTGGGTGCGCCGGAGCAGCGGGCCGGATGGCGCGCCCGGCGCGCGGTGCAGGCAACGCCGGGGGCCGCCGGCGCGCCGCCTCCTGCCACTCGGCGAGGGCCTGTCCGCCTTCGCCTGTGGCCAGCACGAGCAGCTCGAACAGTACCAGCGCATCCTCGAAGAGGGGCCGGCGCGTGAAGCGCACCCGCTCCGCGAAGCTCCAGCGCGGCTCGCAGAGGCGGAAGAACCCGACCAGGGCGCGACGGATCTGCTGCGCCTTCAGGTTCGAGATGGTGAAGCGCGCCAGCAAGGGCGCGCTCTCCTCGTCGACCAGCTCCTCGATGGCGGCGCGGCTCATTGGCCGCTGGCCGATGCCCTCGACGTCGTCGCGGCGCAGCATGATCTTGGGCATCAGCAGGGCCGCTAGCAGGACGGTGTCGGGCAGCTCGCGGCCGGCGGTGATCAGGCGGTCGATCACCGGCAGGATCTGCCCGAAGTCGCCCAGGCCGCGCTCGTCGGCGGCGAGCATGGCGTAGGCCTCCGGCAGCAGCACCTCGAGCAGCCCCAGCTCGAGCATCCACTGCATGGCGGCGCCGGCGTGGCCGCAGCGCAGCAGTTGCACGATCTCTTCGGTGACTCTCGCGGGCGAGGCCTTCTCGAGCTCGCGCCGGTGCTGGTGGATGGCCTCCTGGGTGCCGGCCTCGATGCTGAACCCCAGGCGGCCGGCAAACTCGCAGGCGCGCAGCATGCGCACCGGGTCCTCGCGGAAGCGGACGCCCGGGTCGCCGATCGCCCGGACCAAGCGCTTGCGCAGATCCTCGATGCCGCCGGTGTAGTCGATGACGGTGTAGTCGGCGATGTTGTAGAACAGCGCGTTGACAGTGAAATCGCGGCGGAAGGCATCCTGGCGGGGCGTCCCGTAGGTGTTGTCGCTGGTGATCAGCAGCTCGCCGGGGGCGGCGGACTGCTCGTCGGGCTCGGGGTCGCGGCGGAAGGTGGAGACGTCGACGACGTCGCCGTCCTGGAAATAGACGTGCACCAGCCGGAAGCGGCGGCCGATGATGCGCGAGTTCCCGAACAGGCGGCGCACCTCGTTGGGACGCGCGTCGGTCCCGACGTCGAAGTCCTTGGGCCGCCGGCCGAGCATGAGGTCGCGCACCCCTCCTCCCACCAGGTAGGCCATGTAGCCTGCTTTGTGCAGCCGGTAGAGGACTTTGAGCGCGTTCTTGTCGATGGCGGTGCGGGAAATCGGGTGCTCGGAACGCGGTACGATCCGGGGCGCCAGCTCGGCGTCTTCGCTCACGGCGTCGATTATATGGGGCCGCCGCGCCTTCCGGCGGTCGCCGGTGACGCCTCTGGCCGCGGGTGCAATAAAAAGTGGCCGGGGCAGGCGGAGGGTTGAAACCCGCCCCGGCGCTTGGGAGAGGAGACTGTCGTTGCGCTCGTCCGGCCCTGCCCTGCTCAACCGGCGGTGATCGCCGGCAGGCAAAGCTCGTGGCCAGATCGGGCGAGAGAAAGACGGGACGTGCGCAGCGTCGCCGGCGCCGCCGCGCCCCCCTCCCGGCAAGCCGCCGGAAGGTTGGGGTCGGGGTCACGGTGGAGCGTCGGTTGGCGGTGCGTCGTCATCGCGTCTTTCCTCGTCCGCCGGAGGGTAAACCAAGAATCGTGCCATTACCGCTCTGACCATCTAAATACTGTAAATAGAGGGCTTGTCGGTTCAGCGGCCAGGATCGGGAAGGTTCTCGCCCCAACGCCCGTCTCTTGCCGCGGACGCCGGTGATGCCTCCAGAGGTCTGCCCACCGGAGAGAAACACAGCCGTATTGGGAGGAGGAGGGTCGGGGCTGCGAGATCCTCCTCCCCCCGACCTTGGGGCGAGGCCACAGAAGTCCTCCGCCGGCCCGCGTAACACCCCTCGCCCCAAGGGAGGCGGGGAGGAGGATCTCGCCAGCCCCGGCCCGGCCGGAGGGCTTCCCCAGAGGCCCTCCCGCGGGGGGTGCTAGCATCGCCGGCGATGGCACCCGAGGCACGCGAGGTAAGCGAGCGCGTCGAGTTCCCTGGATCGCAGGGGGCGCGGCTGGCCGGGCGGATCGAGGTCCCGGAGGGCGAGCCGGCCGCCTACGCGCTGTTCGCCCACTGCTTCACCTGCTCCAAGGACCTCAAGTCCGCGGGCGGCATCAGCCGCGAGCTGCTCGCCCGGGGCATCGCGGTGCTGCGGTTCGATTTCACCGGTCTCGGCGAGAGCGGCGGCGACTTCGCCGACACCAACTTCTCGTCGAACGTCGAGGACCTCGTCGCGGCCGCCGACTTCCTGCGCCGGGAGCGGCAGGCGCCCGCCCTGCTGGTCGGCCACAGCCTGGGCGGCACGGCGATGCTGGCGGCGGCGCCGCGGATCCCGGAGGCGCTGGCGGTGGCCACCATCGGGGCGCCGAGCGATACCGGCCACCTGCGCGCCAAGCTGGCCGCTCGCGTGGCCAATCTCGGCGGCCCCGCGGCCCCGGCGGCCGGCCCGGCCGAGGAGGAGGCCTACGAGCTCGATCTCGGCGGCCTGCGGCCGGTCCACATCCGCCGCCAGCTGCTCGAGGACCTGGCGGGCGACCACCTTCATGGAGTTCTGCCGGCGCTGGGCAGGCCGCTGTTGCTCTTTCACTCGCCGGTCGACCGCGTCGTCGGCATCGACCACGCGGAGCGCCTCTTCCTGGCCGCCCGCCACCCCAAGAGCTTCGTCTCGCTGGGAGACGCCGACCACCTCCTCTCCGACCCGCGCGACGCCGCACAGGCCGGAGCGGTGCTGGCGGCGTGGGCCGGACGCTACCTGCCCGCCGGAGGCGGCGGGGGCGTCGCGGCGACCGCGCCGACCGCGCCGACCGCGACGGTGGCCGCGGCCGGCGCGGCGGCGGAGCCTCGGGCACTGACGGCCGGCGAGGTCGAGGTCACCGGCACGGCGCACTCGCTGCGCCAGGAGGTGAGGCTGGGCGCTCATCACCTGGTGGCGGACGAGCCGGCGGCGGACGGCGGCACGGATGCCGGTCCGACCCCGTACGCCCTGTTGCTTGCCGCCCTCGGGACCTGCTCCAGCATGACCATGAGGCTCTATGCCGACCGCAAGGGGTGGCCGCTGGCCGGTACCCGTGTGCGCCTGCGGCACTCGCGCGACCACGAGGCCGACTGCGAGAACTGCGTCGCGGGCGACGCCAGGATCGAGCGCATCGATCGCGAGCTGGAGCTGCTGGGACCGCTCACCGAGGCCCAGCGCGTCCGCCTGGCGGAAATCGCCGATCACTGCCCGGTCCACCGCACCCTGCGCTCGCGTATCGAGATCGTGACGAAGCTGCTGTAGACGCCGGCAGCCTGCCGGAAGCGGCCGGGAGGCAGCCGCTACCGTCACCGGCTGCGGATACACTACCCGCGTGCCCGCCCCTGACGAGGTCCCAGAGGCCGCGCTCGAGGTCGTCGAGGTCGGGAAGACCTGGGCGGACGGCACCCGCGCGCTGGTGGACGTCAGCTTCGCCGTCGCCGCCGGCGAGACGCTGGCGCTGGTCGGCGAGAGCGGCAGCGGCAAGACCACCCTGCTGCGCCTGTTCAATCGCCTCGTCGAGCCGACGTCCGGCGAGGCGCGCATCGCCGGCCGGCGGGCCGCGGACCTCGACCCCATCTCGCTGCGCCGGCGCATCGGCTACGTGCCGCAGGACGGCGGCCTGCTGCCGCACTGGCGCGTCGAGCGCAACGTCGAGCTCGTGCCGCGGCTGCTCGGATGGGATCGCCGCCGCCGCGGCGAACGGACGCGCGAGATGCTGGAGCTGGTGGGGCTCGACCCCGGCACCCATGCCGGCCGCTACCCGGCCGAGCTCTCGGGCGGGCAGCGCCAGCGCGTCGCTTTTGCCCGGGCGCTCGCCGCCGACCCGCCGGTGGTGCTGCTCGACGAGCCGTTCGGGGCCCTCGACGCGCTCACCCGCCTCGAGCTGCACCGCCAGTTCCTCGACCTCAAGCGCCGGCTCCGCAAGACCACGGTGCTGGTGACCCACGATCTCGGCGAGGCGTTCCGGCTGGCCGACCGGATCGGCGTGATGCGCGCCGGCCGGCTGTTGCAGCTCGGCCGGCCCGAGGACCTGGTCGCCGCCCCCGCCCACGACTACGTGCGCGAGCTGCTCGCCCTGCGCACCGGGCTGCCCTGCCAGCCCGGACCTGGCTGACGCTCGGACGCCGCGACCGCTCGCCCATGCGCCGCCGCCTTCAGCCAGCCCTCTTCGCTGCCACCCTGGCGGTCGGCGGCGGTTGGATCGCGGACGCCGGCGGCGCGACCGGCGCGGCGGAACGAGTCGGCGCGGCCGGTACGGCTCCGGCGGCTGCTGCGGCCGGCGCGGCGCGCGGCGCCGGCACGCCGCGCCTCGGGGTCCCGCCACGCTCGCGAGGCGGCGCGGACCGGGTCGTCGTGGGCTCCAAGAACTTCGAGGAGAGTCGGCTGCTCGGCGAGATGTTCGCGCAGCTGATCGAAGCGCGCACCTGGCTGCGGGTCGAGCGCCGCCTCGGCCTGGCGGGCACCCAGATCTGCTTCGAAGCGCTCAAGAGCGGCGCCATCGACGTCTATCCCGAGTACACCGGCACCGGCCTGGTGTCGATCCTCGGCGAGCCGGCAGGCACCGGCGGCGCGAGCGCGGCGCTGCGGCGCGTGCGGGCCGAGTTCCTCACCCGCTGGGATCTCTGGTGGATCGCGCCGCTCGGCTTCGAGAACGCCTACGAGATCGCGGTGCCGAACGAGCTGGCGCGGCGCGAGCACCTGGTGACGCTGTCCGACCTGGCGCGCGCGGCTCCTCGGCTGCGGGCCGCCTTCGGCCACGAGTTCCTGCAGCGCGACGACGGCCTGCCGGGGCTCGCCAGGACCTACGGCATCCACTTCCGCTCGGTGCAATCGATGCAAGAGACGTTGAAGTACCAGGCGACGCGGGCCGGCGGCGCCGACGTGCTCGACGTCTACACCACCGATGCCCGGCTGCTCACCTACGGTCTCATCGTGCTGCGCGACGATCGCGGCTTCTTCCCGCCCTACGAGGCGGCGCCGCTGGCGCGCGGGGCCACGCTCGCCGCTCATCCGGAGCTCGGCGCCGTTCTCGGGCTGCTTGCCGGCGCGCTCGACGAGAACACCATGCGGCGCCTCAACCTGCGGCTGCAAGAGGGCAAGGAGAGCGAGGAGACGGTGGCGCGCGACGCCCTCTCGGCGCTCGGGCTGGTGTCCGCACCCGGCGCCGCGGCAGGAGGGGCGGCGCCCACGGCGGCGGGTGGCGCGGCGGGCGGCGCGGGCCGAGCGGGCGCTCCGAGCCCGGCGAATCCGGCGAACCCGGACGTCGCCGGCTCC
>DATNKH010000411.1:0-6332 GCA_035603475.1 Thermoanaerobaculia bacterium | reverse complement strand
CGCACGACCCCCAGGAGAGCCAGTGATCGCCAAGCGCGCCAGAGATCGTCGACGCACCCTCGTACCGCCAGCCGCCGTTCTGCTGGCGGCGGCCCTGGGGACCGCCGCCTGGTCCGCGGCCCCTCCCCCGCCGGCGCCGGCGCCCGCCACGGCGCCAGCGGCGCCGGCCGCCCCGGCAATCGAAGAGATGCTGACCCTGGCCGCGGCCCTGGACAGCTTCCGGTCGGTCGCCCTGGCGCCGGACGGCAGGCAGATCGCCTGGTCGGAGGGCCTGCGCGGCGCGGACGGGCGCCCTTCCCGGCGGACGGCGGTCTTCGCCAGCGACCTCGCCAGCTCCGGCGGCGCTAGCGGCGCCGGCAGCGCCGATGCGCCTATACCTCCCCCACGCCGCATCAGCGCCCGCGGCGAGGCCTGCGCCAAGGAGCCGGCGTGGTCGCCGGACGGCAGGAGACTGGCCTTCCTCTCGGACGGCTCGGCAGGTGCCGCGGCATGGCGGCACGCCGCGTCCAGGGGCGGCAGCGGCAACGCCGCGGCGGGCGGCGGCGCGGCGGCGGCTTCGCCGACGGATGGCTGCGCCCAGCTACAGCTCTGGGTCGCCGACATCGCCAGCGGCCGGGTCGCCGAGCTCACCCATCTCGAGGGGCAGATCAGCGCCCCGGCGTGGTCCCCGGACGGCGGCGCGCTCGCCTTCCTGCACATCGCCGGCCGGGCGGAGGAGGCCGGACCGACCCATGCCGTGCCGCGCGACCGCGGCGTGGTGGGCGAGACCCCCGAAGAGCAGCGACTGGCCGTGGTGGAGCTGGCGACCGGCCGGCTGCGCGAGGTGTCGCCGCCTGACCTCTTCGTCTACGAGTACGACTGGGCGCCGGACGGCGCCGCCTTCGCCGCCGTTGCCGCGACCGGTTCGGGCGACGACAATTGGTGGATCGCCCGCCTCTATCGCTTCGACCGGGCTTCGGGCGCCGCCACGCCCCTGCTGCAGCCATCCTTCCAGATCGCCGACCCGCGCTGGTCGCCCGACGGGCGCCAGATCGCCTTCATCGGCGGCCTGATGAGCGACCAGGGGGTCACCGGCGGCGACGTCTACGCCATTCCCGCCGCCGGCGGCGCTGCACTCGACCTGACTCCCGGCCTGGCGGCGTCGGCCGCCAGCTTGAGCTGGACGGCGAGCGGCGAGCTGCTGGCGTTCGAGATCGTCGACGGTGCCTCGGGCCTCGCGACGATCGATCCGGCCGGCCGCAGCCGCCACGCCACCGAGCTGTGGCGCCGGCCAGCGGACTTCGGCGGCACAGGGGGCGAGCCGGGCCTGTCGGTGGCGCGGGACGGTAAGACCGCCGCCGCCATCGTCAGCTCGTTCCAGCAGCCGCCCGAGATCTGGGTCGGACCGGTGACCGGCCCGGGGCCCCGCGCTGCCGCCACCGGCGCGGCCGCCACCGGCGCGGCCGCCATGGCCCCGCTCGCGGAGCTCGGCTGGCGCCAGATCACCCATCGCAACGCCGGTCTGCGCCCATCCTGGGGCGAGGCTCGCAGCCTGCACTGGCCCAGCGACGCCTCGCCGGCGTCGCCCGCCGGCTCCGGCGCGCAGATGGTGCAAGGATGGTTGCTGGCGCCCATGGCGGAGAACGGCCGCCGGCCGGCGCCGCCGCCGTCGGGGCGCCATCCGATGGTGGTGCTGGTGCACGGCGGCCCGGCCTCCGCCGCCAGGCCAGGCTGGCCCCGGGTCGCCGGCGTGCTCGCGAGCCAGGGCTTCTACGTCCTGCTGCCCAATCCCCGCGGCAGCTACGGCCAGGGCGAGGAGCTCACCCGCGGCAACGTGAAGGACTTCGGCTACGGCGACCTGCGCGACATCCTGGGCGGCGTCGACGCGGCGACGGCCGCGGCGCCCATCGACCCCGAGCGCATCGGCATCTACGGTTGGAGCTACGGCGGCTACATGACGATGTGGGCGGTCACCCAGACCCAGCGCTTCCGCGCCGCGGTCGCCGGCGCCGGCATCGTCAACTGGCAGAGCTACTACGGCCAGAACCGCATCGACCAGTGGATGATCCCCTACTTCGGCGCCTCGGTGTACGACGATCCCTGGATCTACGCCCGCAGCTCTCCCATCAGCTTCATCAAGGCGGTGCACACCCCGACCCTCGTGCTGCAAGGCGAGCGCGACGCCGAGGTGCCGGCGCCCCAGGCCTACGAGTTCTGGCACGCGCTGAAAACGCTCGGTGTCGAGACCCGGCTGGTGATCTATCCCGACGAGGGCCACCACCTGAGCCCCGCCGACAGCCTCGACGTCATGCAGCGCACCGTCGACTGGTTCCGTACCCACCTGCGCTGAAGAGGTGTGCGAATGCGAAGACTGATCGTTTGGAGCTGGCAGGTGCTCGCGCTCTTGGCGGCGGCCCCGGCGTTGGCGTGGGGGCCGGTTGGGCATCGCGTCGTTGGCCTGGTCGCCGAGCACCATCTCTCCGAGGCGGCGGCCCGCGGAGTCGCGGCGATCCTCGGCTCTGAGAGCCTGGCGCGGGCGTCGACCTGGCCTGACGAGATCCGGTCCGATCCGGCCTGGGACCGCGCCAAGCCGTGGCATTACGCCAGTCTCAACCCTGGCGAGAGCTATGCGATGGCGCCCAGGAGCCCCGGCGGCGACGTGGTGGAGGCGATCGGACGATTCAGCAAGGTGCTCCAAGATCCCAAGGTGGAGGCTGCCAGGAAGGTCGAAGCGCTTCGTTTCCTGGTGCACTTCGTGGGCGACGTCCATCAGCCGCTGCACGTCGGGCGGCGTGACGATCAAGGCGGTAACTCCGTACAGGTGACCTGGTTCGGTGAGAGCACCAACCTGCACGTGGTGTGGGACGAGAAGATCATCGACTCGGAGAAGTTGTCGTTTACCGAGCTGGCCGACTTCATCGATCATCCCACGGAGACCGAGGTCAGGACGTGGCAGAGCAGCGGCGTGCTCGACTGGGTGGAAGAGTCGATGGCTGCCTGGCCGCGAGTCTACGACCTGGGGGACAAGAAGCTCGGCTACCTCTACGCCTACCAGAGCTCGCCGCTGGTCGAGCGCCGGCTGCTACAGGCTGGCGTCCGCCTCGCCGGCCTGCTCAATGCGATGTTCGATTCATCCGCCCCGTCGATCCCCGACCGGCCGCCGGCCGTTCCTGGTTCTCACTAGACTAGGCCAGGGGCGGTGCCGAGGAGGGGGCCTCGGAAGCTAGCACGGCCGCGGCTCGAGCACCAGGCGGCCGGCGACTTCCTTCTTCTCGAGGCGATCGTGGGCCCGGTTGGCGTCGCGGAGCGGCAGGACGTCCGCGACCCAGGAGCGGAGGGCGCCGCTCGCCACCAGGCGGAAGGACTCGTGGAGCTCGGCCTGGGTGGTGGCGTAGGCGCCCAGGATCTCCAGCTCCTTGACGATCACCAAGCCGGGGTTGAGATCCACGCTCCCCGTCTCCAGGTTGCCGACGGTGACCAGGCGGCCGCCCGCGGCGAGAGACCGCAGGGTCTGGGAGAACGTGAGGCTGCCGACGATCTCCAGCGCCAGGTCGGCGCCGTGACCGCCGGTGCGCCGGCGCACCTCGGCGGCGAAGTCGAGTCCGGGGCTGACGATGACCTCGTCGGCGCCGGCCTCCCGGAGGACGGCGGCCTTGCCCGCGCTCGAGGTGACCGCGATCACCCGGCCGCCGTCGAGACGGGCGAGCTGCACCGCCTGCATGCCGACGCCGCCGGAAGCGCCGGTGACCAGCACCGTCTCGCCCGCCATCAGCCGGCCGCGGGTGCGCAGGCAGTGCACGGCGGTGCCGGTGGTGCAGCAGGTGACCGCGGCCACCGGCCAGGAGACCCCCGGCGGGATCCGCCCCAGCCCCGCCACGGGCGCCGCCATGTAGGCCGCATAGCCGCCGGGGATCTCCTCGCCGAAGAAGCGGGTGTCGTGGCGGCAGAGGCTGTTGCGCTCGGCGCGGCAGTGGGCGCACTCGCCGCAGGACAGGCGCTGCAGCGTCGCCGCGCGGTCCCCGGGAGCCCACCCCTCGACGCCTTCGCCCACCGCGACGACCTCGCCGGCTGCCTCGTGACCGAGGATCGCGGGCACGGCGGTGCGCGGCAGGCTCCCCCGGCGATTGATCACGTCGTGATGGCAGACGCCGCAGGCCTGGACCCGCATCAGCACCTCCCCGGGGCCCGGCGCCGGGTCGGGGACCGTCTCCGGCCGCAGGTTGTCGGGAGATCCGAAGGCGCGGAGGACGATGGCTTGCATGCGGGGCTCCTCTCGGCAGCACGCGCGTCAGCCGACCAGCCGGTCGCGCAGGCCGCCGGCGTCGATGCGGCGGATGGCGCGCAGGCTCTCGGGAGAGGGCGCCGGGGTGACCGGCAGGGGTTGGACAGTCCGGAACGGGAATGCCGTGCGCTCGGCGATCGCCGCCGCCGAGGACCCGGGATGGCGGGCGACGAGCGCCGCCCCCTCCGCTCCCACCTCGAAGACGCCGAGGTCGGTGAGCAGCCGCGTGCGGCGGCCGCGGTCGCTGGTCGAGGCGACCTGGACCCTCGGCACCAGGTTGCGCCGGCTCTGCCGGCCGAGCACGATCACCGGGCGCGCCACCCAGCGGCGGAGGCTCGCCGCGCCGGCGACGCCGGGGAACTTCACCCGCGGCCGCTCGAGCGGGCCGGCGGCCGAGAGGTTGGTGTCGCCGGCGGCGTCCACCTCGGCGGCGCCGAAGAACATCAGGTCGATGCGGCCGCGCCGGGCGTGGTCGAAGAGGTCGGGGATCGTCACCTCGCCGGAGCGGCCGTCGAGATAGGCCAGGTCCTCCGAGCTGTCGTGCAGCGCCGCGATCTCCGGGTCGAGCGCGCCGACGCAGGCGATATAGGTCAGGCGCGGCGCATGGGTGGCGCGCGCCACGGCGATCGCCAGGATGGCAAGCAGGGAGGCCACGCCGGTGGCGACCACGGCGCCATCCTCGATCTCGCGCGCCATCGCGGCGACCAGGGTCTCGGCCGCCGTCGCCGCCGTCGCCGCCGTCGCCGCCATGGCCGCCGCCGGCATCCCCGATCCCTCGGCGTCGGTTTCCGGGATTGCTATCAAAATGCTATCAACTCGCTCGCGGGTCACGCCGCCTCCCGCCCCAGGCGTGCCACCCGCGCCAGCTCCGCCTGCCGCCGCGAGGGGCGGATCACCCCCGCGAGGTACTCGGCCTCGCGGCCCTCCTCGGCGAGGGCGAGGTAGCGCTCGAGGTGCGCCGCGTCGGCGGCATAGAGGCCGAGACAGCCGGTGGGATACGCCCCCAGCGGCTCCTCGACCAGCAGGTCCACCATGAAGCCGGGCACGGTGGCGTGGGGGACGCGCGCCACCCGCTCCTCGGCGGTCGCGATCACCCGGCGCGCGGCGCCGGCCAGCAGCACGTCGGTCGTCGGGTCCTCGATCCAGAGGTTCCCCGCCTCGTCGGCGGCGCGGGCATGGATCAGGGCGACGTCGGGATGGCAGGCCCGCTCGACCGGCACCGGCTCGCCGGTGAACGGATCGGTCACCAGCGGCGGCGGATCGCGCCGCGACAGCTCGCAGGCCTCGGCGTCCGGCACCGGCAGGAAGGGAAGGCCCATGGCGGCGGCGCGGAAGCGCTGCACCACCCGGTAGCCGTCATGCTCCGCCCAGTCGAGAGCGCCGGCCTCGATCGCCCGCTTGAGCACCGGCATCGGCCGGACCCTGCCGCCGACGGTGATGGCCGCGAACAGGAAGTCGACCCTCGCGGCGGCGCCGGCCGCCACCAGGATCTCGGCGGGCAGCGGATTCGGGAGCGAGATCACCCGTAGTCCGCGGCGCCCCTGGCGGACCAGCTCGAAGATCAGCGCCATCGGGGCCCGTCCCAGCATGAAGCCGCCCGGTGCGACCACGGCGCCGTCCGGAACCGACGCCGCCGCCGCGGCGAGATCCACCCAGCGCGCCCGCTTCATGACGCACGGCTCCGCGACATCACCGGGCGGAACTTGTAGCCGTAGACGAGATATCCCTGCGGCCCCTTCTCCTGCAGCCGCCGGGTCACCATCTCGACCGGCATGCCGATCTCGACCTCGTCCGCATCGACGTCGGTGAGCTGCGCGGTCACCCGGACCCCCTCCTCGAGCTCCACCAGCGCCACCAGGTAGGGTCCGGAGAACCCCCGCGGGGCCTGGGCCACCTCGGCAAAAGAGTAGACGGCGCCCCGCCCGCAGAAGCGATAGGGCTCCGTCTCCCGGCCGCGGCACGAGCCGCACGCCTCCCGGGGCGGGAACTGCAGCGCCCCGCAGCGCTTGCAGCGCCGGCCTTCCAGCCGGTAGTAGGGCGCGGTCAGACGGTGATAGCGCGGCAGGTCCAT
>DATNKH010000410.1:0-3919 GCA_035603475.1 Thermoanaerobaculia bacterium | reverse complement strand
GAAGTCCTCCGCCCGCCCGTGTCAGACCCTCGCCCAAAGGGAGGCCCGGAGGAGCTCCGCCGTCCACGACCCGGCCGGGGGGGCATGCCCCGTAGGCGAGCTAGTAGTTGAAGGTCAGTCGGTCCCGTACCTGCCAGATCTCGGGGAAGAACCGCATGCCGAGTGTCGACGACAGGTACTTCGCCCCTGACGAGCCGCCGGTGCCGGTGCGCGAGCCGATCATCCGCTCCACCATCTTGACGTGATGGAAGCGCCAGATGGCGAAGCGCTCGTCGAGCTGCAGCAGGTGTTCGGCGAGCCGGAAATGCGGGTAGTGCCGGCCGGGCTCCTGGTAGAGCACCAGCAGCGCGTCGACCACGCCCTCGTCCGGCTGGTGCGGCAGCGTCACGTCGCGCGCCAGCACCGCCGCGGGGATGGGAAAGCCGCTGCGCGCCAGGTGGCGCAGGAAATGGTCGTAGAGAGTCGGCTGCCGCAGCGTCTCGGCGAGCTCGCGGCGCGACTCCTCGTCCTCGCCCACCAGGTCGATCATGCGCGGGTTCTTGGCGCCGCACAGGAACTCGAGCCGGCGGAACTGCACCGACTGGAAGCCGCTCGCCGGGCGCAGATGATCGCGGAACTGCGCGAAGTCGACGGCGAACATCGTCTCGAGCAGCGGGATCTGCTCGATCAACAGGTGCTGGATGGCGTGCAGGCGATCGAACAGCTGGGCGGCGCGCAGCGGCTCGTCGCGGTCCAGCCAATCGCACACCGCCGCGACCTCGTGTAGCAGCTGCTTGAACCACAGCTCGTAGACCTGGTGACTGATGATGAACAGCAGCTCGTCGTGGTGCGCCGGATGCGACAGCTCGCGCTGCAGCGACAGCAGCTCCGGCACGTGCAGATAGCTGCCGTAGGTGAGCCGCTGGGAGGCGTCGGTCAAGGTCGTCATTTTGTTATCCTATCCCCATGGCGGTGCACGACAAGCGTTACGTGACCCCCGAGGAGTACCTCGCCTTGGAGCGGGCGGCGGAGAGGAAGAGCGAGTACCGAGACGGGGAGATCGTCGGCATGACGGGAGCCACGCGGCGGCACAGCCTGATCACCGTCAATGTAAGCTCTGAGCTCAACCGGCAGCTCAAGGGTCGTCCCTGCGAGGTCCATGTCAACGACCTGCGAGTCCTGATCGCCGCCAGGCGCCTCTATACCTATCCGGACGTCATCGTGGTCTGCGGCGAGCCGGCGCTGGCCGACCGCTACCGCGACATCTTGACCAACCCGACGGTGCTGATCGAGGTGCTCTCCCCCAGCACCGAAGCCTACGATCGCGGCACGAAGTTCGAGCATTACCGCACCCTGGACTCGCTTCGCGAGTACCTGCTCGTCTCGCAGAGCCGGCCCCAGGTCGACCACTTCATGCGCGAGGATGACGGCCCGTGGCTGCTGTCGGCAGCCAACGACCTCACTGCCACCATCGTCCTGCCCTCGATCCAGTGCCAGCTCGCGATGGCAGAGATCTACGACAAGGTCAAGTTCGGCGAGATCGAATCGTAGACGCCGGACCGCGGGTGCCACCGGCTCAGCCGGCAGCTCGGGTGCCCTCCGGAGATGCCCGGGCCGTCCGCGCGCGGCCGCCGCGCGGGCAGCCAGGCCCGCTCACGCCAAGGTGCCGCCCGGGTTGCGCTTGATCAGCGGCTTGTAGGCGAGCAGCCAGAGACCGGAGTAGTCGCGCATCAGGCGCATGCGCAGCAGCTGCAGCTGCCGGCCCTCGGTGACGCTGCCGGCCAGCACCGCCTCGTCGAGCACGTGATGGAAGCGCCACAGGAAGGCGTCGGCGGTCCGTGCCGTCCAGCGCGCGCGGGCGAAGACGATCGAGTCGCCGGTCACCGAGGTCTCGTCGAGGATGCCGGAGATCTCCTGCGCCTCCTCGTTGATGCGCATGCGCAGGGCGGCGCCTTCGAGCAGGAACTGCTCGAGCTCGCGGTCGCAGTTGGCGCGGCCGTAGAGGCGGCGGTAGGCGACCACCTCGCGCGGTTCGATGCGCAGCGGGAAGACCTCTTGCAGCACCACCACCCGCTCCGCCGGCAGCTCCGGATCGACCTCGCGCAGCGCGTCCACCAGCTTGCGGTAGAACTCGCCGAGCAGGTCCTCCTGCGCCGCCAGCGGCGACTCGGGCACCGCGGCCCCGGCCGTCGCCGTGTAGCCGCCCTCGCCCGCGAGCGCGGAGTGCGGGGCGTCCGACGCCCTGCGGCGGGGCCCCGGGCCGGCAGCGGCGAGACCGGCGCCGGCGCCGAGATGGGAGGCGGTGCCGGGCGAGGTGCCTTCGGGGGCGAAGGCGGCGCCGCCGCGGCCGGCAGCGGCGAGCCGGGGCAGCAGCTCGCGCACCCGGGCGCGGAGCTGCGCCAGGTCCTCGAGCTTCAGCTCCTGGCTCTGCAGCTGCGCCTCGAAGCGCTCGACCTCCTGGCGGAACAGGATCAGCTCCTGGTCGAGCTCGCGGTCCACCGGTACCTCGCGCTCGAGCTCGAACACGCGCTGATACTCGTCGACGATTCGCCTCTCCTCCTTGGCATAGAGATTCTGGATGCGGCTCTTGAGCGCCAGGTTGGTTTCCTGGATTGCGAGGAGGAGAGCGGGCTCGAAGAGCAGGCTGCCGAGGTCGTGCTTGAGCTGGCGGTAGCGCGGGATCAGGTTCGCATCGCTCACCCTGTCGAGGGTCTCCATCTCGGCGACCTCCTGCCGGATGGCCTCGATCTCGCGGCGCTTGTCGGTGACGAATGCGGTCTCCGGCACCGGCGCCCCGACCATCGCCCAGAGACCGTGGAAGATCTCCCCCAGCCGCCGGTGATCGCGCAGCCGCGGCTCGCCGGTGCGGTCGTCCTCCTCCTCGCTCAAGCGGGCGAGCAGGAAGTCGACCTTGTCGAGGCGCTCGGTGGGCCAGATCTCGCCCTGCTGGGCGTAGACGTAGAACTTGACGAGCTGGGTGAGGATCTTCTCGTCGTAGGTCTTGACCCGGCGGAAGAACTGGCGCAGGTAGTAGGGCGCCACCCTGGCGTCCTCCTCGTCGAGGGCCTCGATCAGCCCGCCGAGGCTGCGGTCGATGCCGTCGAGCCGCCCGCGCAGGCGGTCGCTCTCCGACGTGTTCAGGTTCTGCGAGATGTCCTTGAGCTCGGCATAGAGGTTCTGGAACTCGAGCGAATGGGCGTCCCTGATCTCCTGCTGGCCGCTCTTGCCCAGGCTCTGCAAGAACTGATGGAATGTCCAGGCGGCGCGGAACCGGTGAGAGGTGTCGGCGTAGCGGCGATGGACGGCGCCGAGCTCCTGAACGGTATTCATGGCTGCCTCGGATGGGGCCTTCGAGTCCGAATTCCGCCGAGGATATCATGCAACCGGGCAGCGAGAACGGAGCCGGAACCGCCAAGGGGTAGCGGGTCAGTCTCCTCTGCCTCGCTTTGGGCGAGGGGCCGGGACTGCGGGGGCGGGAGGACTTTGGCCCCTCGCCCAAAGCGAGGCAGAGGAGACTGACCCACTACCCGCTCAGGGCGGGTCCGCTGCCGGCCGCGGGGCAGATCCCACCGCCCAGGGAGCGGCCGGGAAGCCGCCCCTCGGAGTAGGAAGGAGGAGCGTCATCGCGAGCACACGGAGCCTGCCGTCATGCGGGTGCTGATCCCGGCGGCCGAGCTGGCCCGCCGGGTGGCGGAGCTGGCGGGGCGGATCGACGCCGATTACCGCCTGGCTGGCGGCGGCGGCGGGCGGCGCGGCGGCCGGCCGCGGCCGCAGGACGATCCGCTGATCGCGGTCGGCGTGCTCAAAGGCTCGGTCTTCTTCCTCGCCGACCTGCTCAAGCGCCTGCGCGTCCCGGTGGCTGTCGACTTCTTGCAGACCGCGAGCTACGGCACCGGCGGCGAGAGCCGCGGCGAGCTGCGCATCCGCAAGGACCTAGACC
>DATNKH010000409.1:0-7367 GCA_035603475.1 Thermoanaerobaculia bacterium | reverse complement strand
CGTTCCCGATCTTCTTCGACCCCCTGGCGCGGCTGCTGCCGGGTCTCGGCGGCATGCGCGTGCCGACGCGCTTCAACGCCTTCACGTCCCTGGCCGTCGTCTGGTTGGCGGCCGCCGCCGTCGATCGCCGGCTGCGCGGGTGGCGGCAGGCGCCCCGCCGGCGCAACGCGCTGATCGTCACCGCCGTCGCGGCGCTGCTGCTGCTCGAGGTCTGCCCGCGGCAGGTCGGCTGGGAGCAGCTCGAGGAGGAAGACGACTTTCCCGACGTCACCCAGTGGATCGCCGACCAGCCGGACATCCATGCGGTGCTGGAGATCCCGCTCACCGATCCGTCGCTGCCCGCGCCCTACCTGGTGAACGTCTCCTACATGTACTACAGCACCTTGCGCTGGAAGCCGCTGGTCAACGGCTACAGTGCCCACGTCCCGCTCGCCGCGGACTGGCTGAGTCAGCGCTGCTGCCGGCCGGCGCCCGATGCCGAGACCCTGGCGCGGCTGCGCCTCTGGGGTGTCACCCACATCCTCATCCATCGCTCCGAGCTGCCGCTCTGGCAGCGCCAGGAGCTCGAGCGCTGGGAAGCCACCGGCCAGGCCGAGCGCCTCTATGCCGGCGGCGGCGACCGCGTCTATCGCATCCGGCCGGGTCCTGCGTATTGATGCGGTCCGAGGCGTAGATGCCGTCCGAGGTGACAATGCCCGCGGCCATCTCCGGCATCGCCGCCATCGCCGGCCGGTTCCCGGAGCCCCTCGCTCGCCGGCTGCTGTGGGTCCTCGTCGCGCTGTGCCTGGCCGTCTTCGCCGCGCTCGCGCCGCATCTCGTCTACCCCGACCTCAACCTCGACTACCCGTTCGTCGACGGCGACTCCCACGACTGGATCGCCAACGGCCTGTTCTTCGCCGGCCACGACGTGCGCTACTCCGGCCGTTCGCCGCTGCTCCCCCTGACGCTGGCGCTGCTCGACCGCCTCGGCCTGCTGCCCTGGTGGCCGGTGCTCGGCCTGATCCTCTTCCTGTCCACCGTGGTCGCCTTCTACACGCTCGCGGCGCGGCTCTTCCCGGCCGCCGCCGCCTTTGCCGCGGCACTCCTCCTGCTGGCCGACTACTCCCTGCAAGGCCTGGCCCTCGACCTCATGGCCGACGTCCCCGCCTCGTGCCTGCTGCTCTGGAGCGCCCGAGCCTTCCTGCTCGCGCGAGGGGAGGGGGCCAGCGCCGCGGCGGGGGCCGCGCGCCCTCGACGCTACCTCTGGAGCGGGCTGCTCGCCGGCCTCTCCACCCTCACGCAGCCGATGGCCCTGCTGCTGCCGCTCGCGGCGGGAGTCACGCTGGCGGCGCGGCGCCGGCGCGACCTGGCAACCCGCTGGCCCTGGATCGGCGCGGCACTGGCGCTCGGTTGCCCGGCGCTCTGGGCGCTGGTGCGGCGCATCGCCTTCGCTTCCTACGGCGAATCCCTGCTCAATCACCGGCGTCTCCTCGGCTTCCATCTCTCGGGAGTGCGTTTCTATGCCGGGAGCCTGATGTCCACGCTCGGCACGCCAGCCTGCCTGCTGCTCGCCGCCGGCATCGTTCTGGCCGGCTTCAGAGCCTGGCGCGGGCGCGATCCCGAGCCGCCCGCCGCCAGCCTGTTCGCCCTCCTGCTCTTCGCCGGCCTGCTAGGCTTCGTCACCCTCTGCTATCTCTGGGACGCCAAGCGCCTGGTGGTCTACGCCGTCTGGCCCGCCGGCCTGCTGCTCGCGGAGGCCCTGTCGCCGCTCGCCAGGCTGCGGCGCCCCGCCGGCCGCCTCTGCTTCGCAGCCGTGTCCGCGCTGGCCATCGGCGGCGCGGCCCTCCCCCTTCCCGAGCCTGCCTACGACGCCACCTGGGCAGCCGTCAGCCCCCTGCCGCCCCTCGCCGCCCAACTCGCGATCGGCGGCGGCGTGATCCCTCTCTCGCCAGCCGACCTGGCCCGCTGGAGCAACTTCGGGAAGGCCGCGGGCGCCTGGGCCGCGCGATCGCGCCCCGAGATCCGCAGGCCCAGCCCGACGCTCTTCGCCGCCGCCGACTCGGCCCTCTATCTCTACGATCGCCCCGAGGACGGCGGCGGCCGCTACCGCACCCTTACCCGGCTCTCGAACGCCCTGCGCAAGCCCGTCCGCTTCGTGCCCAGGGCGATGCTCACTCCCTACTGGCGCCTGCTCACGGTAACTCCGCTGGCCCAGATCGCCCCCGACTACGCCATCTACCGCCTCGAGCTGCCAGGCCTTGCCGCCACCTGGCTGCTGGTCACCCCAGCCGACCGCCCGCTCGACCCGCAGCTGCTGCGTCCCGCGGGCGCGGGCGCCAGCACGGCCGCCCCGGGCCTCACGCGCGCGCTAGCGGAAGCCACCGCGATCGCCGCCTGGGTAGGCCGCGGCAACGCCTACGTCGCGCTCCTCCCGAGTCAGGACCGGAACGACCCGGCCGAGCTCTATCTCCTCGCTCTCCTGCAGACGACCGAGCTCTACGTCGTCGAACCAAGCGCCGCCGCCGCCACCCGGTCCCTCTTCGCCAGCTCACCGGTCGAGAGCGAACGACGTTTCGGCAACGCGCGAGTCCTCGCAACCCGCGTCCGCGGCCTGCGCACGGCGGTGATCCTCATGGGCCGCACCGACACGCCTACGAGCGGTGAATAAACAAAGACGTTCGAGGCGAGATGATCAAAAAAGCGCCGATACGTACGCCTCAGCATTGACAATCGTACGAGTCAGAGATAGACTCTGTACATGCGACTCAAGGCTTCGAAGCTCCGCGAGAACATCTACCGCATCCTCGACCAGGTGCTGGACACCGGCGTGCCGGTCGAGATCGAGCGGCGCGGCAAGCTCCTCAAGATCGTCTGCGAGGAGCCACCCAGCAGGCTCGAACGGCTGAAGCCTCGTGACTACCTCCGCACCGCACCGGAAGAGCTCGTGCATCTCGACTGGTCGGGTGAATGGCGGCCCTGATCTATCTCGACACTCACGTCGTCGCCTGGCTCTTCGCAGGCAGGATCGACCTCTTGCCGATCGCAGCACGCCGGCGAATCGACACCAGCGACCTCTTGATCTCCCCCATGGTCGAGCTCGAGCTTGAGTATCTGTTCGAAACTCGGCGCACCGCCAGGCCCGGCCACGACGTCGTCGAGAGCCTGCGCCAGGAACTCGGCCTGCGGATCTGCGATCTGCCGTTTCCCCAGGTGATCGAAGCCGCCCTGCAACAGGCCTGGACCCGCGATCCCTTCGATCGCATCCTGGTAGGTCAGGCCACGCTGCGGCAAGCTCCGCTGCTCACCAAGGACGCCCTCATCCGGCAACATTACGCCCATGCGACCTGGGACGATTTACTAGCGTGAGCCAGCCGAATCGCCCGGAGGTCCTGGAGTTGCTGCAGCGGATCGAGGCCAGCCCGCTCGGAGACCGGCTGATCCTGGCTGGCTCCTCAGGAGTGTACGGCGTCAGCGAGACGATTCCCGCCTTGACCGAGGACATCGACGTGCTTGTCGACGCCGATTGGATCGCCGCCGAGGAGGGCGCCGTCCTCGAGCAGATGCGCCAGCTGGGCTTCCAGCACCAGCCAAGCACGCCGACGTTCACCTCGGTAGCCGGGTTCTCCCTCGATCTCGTGGGCTACTCCCGCCGCGACGTCGCGGACAGGATCGGCGGCGGCAAGACGCTGCCGGTGATGGTCTTCGCCGATCTGAGCAGGCTGCTGTCGCTTCCCCATGCCACTCGTAAGCTCCCGGGCGGCGGCACGACCCTGTCGTCGGCGACCCTCGCGGCGGCCAAGCTGCTGACGATCCGGCTCGAGAAGGGGAGCAAGGACAAGTTGCAAGCCCTGCTGGTCATCGCCGAGAACGCCGAAGACGAGGCATTCCTCGAACACCTCCGTGGCCTGCTGCGCGCCTTCCCGCCAGATCGCCTCGAAGACGCAATCGCCGACGCACACGCCGCCCTGCTAGCGGTTTCGGCCGACGTGATCGTCGCTGGACCGCAGGTAGCGGGCTATGCCGGGATGCAACACAGCCTCGAGCAGGGCTTGACCGTCCTCCAGGGACTGGCCGGCCGTACCGAGGAACACCCATGAGCGATCGTCCGCGAACCACGGCCGAGCGCTGGGCGCGCTTCCAACGCGACCAGGAGACCTACCGCCGCATCAGCCTCGCGCGGCGGAGCCATCCACGCTTCCGCCGCGACCTCACCGTCGTGCCGCACGTCTTCCTGCTTCCCGGCCAAGCGCGCATGGCCACCCTGATGCAGCCTCCCGAAGCCGTCCGCGCAGCCCTGCGCGGCGAGGCGATCTGGACCCTGGACACCGCGGCGCGTCTTCTGACCGGAGAGGGCTTCATCGCCTCCCCCGATCTCACCGGCTACATGACCGAGCGCACCTTTGGACGCGCCGTCGAGCAAGGCCTCATCGGCACGCCCATGGCCGGTGGCCTCAGCATCGATCCGCTCTACCATCGTCCCCCCATGCTCATCGCGCACCTGGCCGACGACCCGCCCCCGTCCACGACCCTACCCTCCGGAGATCGAGTCGTCACCTGGCACTTCCTCATCCGCGACATCTTCGGCACCCTGGGCTGGCGCCCGGACCTCCTGACCCGCCTCGAAGCCATGCGTCCTATCGAGGTTGGCGTAGCGCAGCAACCGCCATGCTGAAACCCTTAGTTGCCGCGCTCACGCGAGCCCCTGCCCTCCGACCCCTTTAGCGACAAGTTATGAACGAATCCTCAGGGATGTGTGCACCATTTGTGAACCGCCTTCGAGGCAAGATACCCCGCCCCGCATTTTTTTGGCTAGAGCTCCTCTAAGATCCACGGCATGATCCCCCTCACCGACCTCCGGGCCGCGGCGAGTCGAATTGCTGGCTCCATCCATCACACCCCTTTGTTTTCCAGCCGCCAACTCGGGGAGCGGGTCGGAGTGCGGCTCTACCTCAAGTGCGAGAGCTTCCAGAAGACCGGCTCGTTCAAGGCGCGGGGCGCCCTGAACCGGGTGCTGTCGCTCTCCGACGACGAGCGCGGGCGCGGCCTGGTCACCGTCTCGGCCGGAAACCACGCCGCCGCTGTTGCCTGGGCGGCCCGCGTCGCGGGGTGCTCGTCCGTCGTAGTCATGCCGGCCGACGCGCCACAGTCGAAGATCGACGCGGTGCGCGGCTACGGCGCCGAGATCGTCCTCCATCCCGACCGGCCGACCCTGTTCGACAAGCTGAACGAGGTCCGGGAGGCGCGCGGCCTGACCTTCGTCCACCCCTTCGACGACCCGGTCCTGCTCGCCGGCTCCGGGACGACCGGCCTAGAGATCCTCGAGGACCTTCCCGACGTCGATCTGGTCATCGTGCCGGTGGGAGGGGGCGGCTTGTTGGGCGGTGTGACCTCCGCCATCAAGGGGAGCCAACGCCGGGTCCGCGTGGTCGCTGTCGAGCTGGAGGCCGGCCCCGGTCTCGGCCCCGCGCTCGCCGCCGGCAGGCCGGTTCCGGTGACCCGGCCGGCGACCCTGGCCGACGGCATGACGCCCCCCTTCGTCGGCGCCCTCCCCCTCGCCATCGCCCGCGAGGCCGTTGACGACATCGTCACCGTCACCGAGGACGAGATCAAGGAGGGGATGCGCCTCCTCCTCACGCGCGCCAAGCTCTACGTCGAGGGCTCCGGCGCCGCGGCCACCGGGGCGCTCCTCGCCGGCAAGGTCCGGGTCTCCCCTGGAGAGCGGGTCGTCACGCTCGTCTCGGGGGGGAACATCGACATCGAGAAGGTGTCGGGACTAGTGTAGGCCCGCAGGTTTCCGGGCCATCTGCTCGGGCTAGGGCGATTGCGTCCCGCGGGCGCCGCTCCCCTCCCGCCGGACCGGCGACGAGGAGTGGCCGTTGAGGATCTTCCAGCCGTCGGGGCGCTCGATCAGGGTCATGGTCAGGGCGCCGCCGAAGGCGAAGCCGCCGCCCTGGGAATCTACGAGCCGGGTCTGGAAGAGGGTCGTGACCATGGCGAGGCCGGACGACAGCGGGGTGATCTCGGTGTCCTGGTAGGTGTTCTCTACGCGCGTGCCCGGGGGCAGCGCCGCGAAATACTTGCGGATCTGGTCGACCGAGCGGGCTTCGACGATCCCGCTGGCGACCCAGCGGAAGCGCGGATCGTCCGCGTAGAGCCGCATCAGCTCCTCCCATCGCCCGGCGGCGGCATGCTCGCGATAGGCGTCGAGCGTGGCCTGGACGCCACGGCGGATGGCGGCGGCCTGGTCCTCCGGCAGCGTCTGCCCGCTGGCACCGTTCGCGCCGGCGCCGGCGGCCGCCATTCCGAGGATCAGCGCCATCGCGGCGGGCATCGTCCAGCGCATCGTCGAGCCAATCATCGAACGCAACCTCGATCGCGACATCGCCGTCTCCTTTCTATACCGGTCTATACCAGCGTCTCCATGCCGGCCCTGCGCTCCCCGCCCGCTCATCAGATCTCGTCCTGGGCGTGCGGGTCGAACTGCATGGCGCCGGCGACGTTGCCTTCCGGGTCGCGAAAGAAGATCAGGTGCCCGACGGTGGGGATGAGCGTCCGCGGGATGACGATGGTGCCGCCGTTGGCGATCACCGCCGCGGCGACGGCGTCCACGTCCTTGACCGAGATGCTGCACTCGTAGCCGATGGTCCGCTGTCCCGCGACCAGCTCGCGGCGCCCCTGCAGCGCGCCCCGGATGCCGGGCTCGTCCTCGGTGCCGGTGAAGATCTGCAAGAAGCCCGGCGGGCCCCAGGGCTCGAAACGCCAGCCGAAGACCCGCTCGTAGAAGCGCCGCGCGCGGTTCATGTCGTCGGCGTTGATCGCGAAATGCGCGACGTTGGCTGGCTGGTGCTGCGGCGACTTCGGCGGCTGCGGCGCCTTCGGCGACCTCGGCTGCAGCGGTTGCGGCATCTCCGGCATCTCCTTTCGAGTCCAGCTCGGTTCGGCGACAACATCGTTCGAGGGCAACATACCCCTCGCCAGGGCTTACGTGTTAACCATATACTGCCATCGAATGTCGAGATCACGCCAACGCCAAGAGCCGGGACCGCAGGTCCGAGCGATGTCCGTCGCCTGGGCGGCGGCCTACACCTGGCGCGATCGCAAGAGCGAATGGGGGCAGCTGCTCTTCGCGGCGCGCGGCATGCTGACCGTGCACACGGACGCGGGCCTCTGGGTCGTTCCCGCCCACCAGGCGGTGTGGGTGCCGGCTGGGGTGCGCCATGGCGTCGAGGTGGCCGGCGGCGTGGCGATGCGCGCCCTCTACCTGAGCGGCGCGCTCGGCGACGCGCTGCACGCGCGGCTGCCGGGCGCCTGCCGGGTCGTCGAGATCTCTCCCCTGCTGCGCGAGGTCCTGCGCCGCTCGATGCGCCTGCGGACGCTCGACCGGCGTG
>DATNKH010000408.1:0-8201 GCA_035603475.1 Thermoanaerobaculia bacterium | reverse complement strand
GGAGAGGTGGCGGTGCGCCTCGCGAGCGGCGCTCGGCAATCGTTCGCGACGGCATACAGCCGCCGGTTGGTCACGCTGTCGAGCCGGGACGGCGCCGGCAGCGCCGGCAAGCAGGTGCCGTGCGCCAGCCTGGCCTGGTCGCAACCGGACCCGGATCACCTGGTGCTGCAGGGGACGATGAGGGGAGAGGCGCTCAGGGTCAGGCTCAGCAGGGTCGACGAGTCGCGCGTGCTCCTCCTCACCAGGGGCTTTCACCTGATCAGCGACGACGCCGCCAACCAGTGAGGTGGCCTTGAGCGAGATCTCCGCCTCCCCGGTCCCCGCCGTTTCAGGCGAGCGTCGTTCGCGATGGCCAACCTGGCTCGCGGCGCCGCCGGCGCCCGGCGGTCCCCCTTGGAGCCGGGCGCTCCTGATCGCCTTCCGGTTCGTTGTCTTGTATCTCTTTCTCCCCGAGGACTTCGGGCTGGAACGTTCGTTCTGGCAGCCGATGGTCTCCTGGGTGGGGGGGCACGTCTTCCAGCTGAGCAGGCCCATGGACCTGTTTTCGGAGGCGGGCACCGGTGACGACACCGCCCACTTCGTGCTGCTGTTCTGCAAGGTGGCGCTCGCGGCGGCCGCGGCGCTCGCCTGGACGCTGCTGGACCGGCGCAGCCGGGACCACCGGCGCCTCCACGCCGGCGCGAGGCTCTACGTGCGCTACACGCTCGGCATGGCCCTGTTCGGCTACGGCATGCTCAAGCTGATCAAGGGGCAGTTCATGTACCTGCACGAGACGAAGCTGGAGGAGCCGTACGGCGACCTGTCGCCGATGGGGCTGCTCTGGGCGTTCATGGGTTATTCGACGCCTTACAACGTCTTCGCCGGCGCGGCCGAGGCGGGCGCCGCCGTCCTGCTGTTCTTCCGGCGGACGACCCCCCTTGGCGCCCTGCTGGCCGTGGCGGTGATGACCAACGTGGTGATGATCAACTTCTCCTACGACGTGATCGTGAAGCTGTACTCGTTGAACCTGCTGCTGATGGCCGTCTTCCTGCTGGCTCCCGACCTGCGCCGGCTCGCGGACCTGCTGGTGCTGCAGCGGCCCACCGCGCCGCGCCGCGCCGCGCCGCCGCCCCAGGGCCCGCGCTGGCGCCGGCTCGGCCTGCTCGCGCTCAAGACCGTGGTCATCGGCTACATCGTGATCTCGATCACCAAGTGGAGCCTCGATCGCTGGCTGGAGTGGGACCGCATCCGGTCCACGTCCGAGACGAGGTACGCCAGGACCTACCAGGTGGACGACTTCGTCCGCAATGGCAGGCCGGTGCCGCCCTCGCCGCACGACGCCAGCCGCTGGCAGTCGCTGTCCTTCGGCCCCCAGGGAGCCGTGGTGACCGCCATGGATCACCGGACCTACGCGGTCGACTACGACGCGGCCAGGCAGACCCTCGCCGTGCCGAGCGGCGACCGCAGGACGAGCCTGGGCGTGCTGGCCTGTTCCCGGCCGGATGCGAATCACCTGGTGCTGACCGGCAAGCTGGCGAACGACTCGCTGATCGTCACCCTCCACTCGCTCGATCCCAACCGGTTCTTCCTGGTGAGCAGGGGCTTCCACTGGATCAACGAGGCGCCGGAAGACCGCTGATCCGAAGCTGGGCAGCGCCGGGTTCGACCGGCAGGCCGCAGGCCCCGCAGGAAATCGCCCCTCGAGGTGTTCCTCCACCGTGCTCGCCGCATTCGGGCTTCTCGAAGGAGGCGCTCTCGTGTCACCAGACCTCGGAGACTCAGGACCCTGACCTGATGGCCCGTTTCCGGCGGCAACTCGCCCGCGTGGCGCTCCTGGCCTTCGCCGGCCTGATCCCGGCCCTCCTCGGGAGCGCGCCGGCTGCCGCGAGCCCTTGCGTCCCTGGCGCGACGACGCTCTGCATCGACGGCCGCTTCCAGGTGCGGGTGAGCTTCCACACCTCCCAGGCCGGCGGCCGCTCGGGCGACGGCCAGGCGATCGGCCTGGAGAGCCTGGGGGTTGCCCAGGGCGGCCTCTTCTGGTTCTTCGCCGCGGACAACCCGGAGATGCTGATCAAGGTGCTGGACGGCTGCGCGCTGACCGGCCATTACTGGGTCTTCTACGCCGCCACCACCAACGTGGGATTCACGGTGACCGTCACCGACATGCAGACGGGCAACGCGCACGCCTACCAGAACGCCGACCTCACCGCCGCGCCGCCGGTGCAGGACACCGCCGCGCTGGCCTGCGGCGGGTCCGCCGCGGGGTCGACGCTGTACGTCGCGACGGACGGCAACGACTCGTGGAGCGGCACCCTGCCGGCGCCCAACGCCGGCCGCACCGACGGCCCCTTCGCCTCGCCGGCGCGGGCGCAGCAGGCGGTGCGGGCGCTCGCCGGGAAGCAGGCGGTCACGGTCCAGCTGCGCGGCGGGACCTATTACCTGCCGCTGAGCCCGACCAACCCGGGCACCCTGGTCTTCGGAGCCAGCGATTCCGGGACCGCGAGCCTGCCGGTCACCTGGGAGAGCTATCCGGGGGAGACGCCGGTCCTGAGTGGGGGAGTGCCGGTGGGTGGCGGCGGGCTGGGGCTGACCTGGACCCGCTCCGGCGGCGGCAATCTCTGGCAGGTGCAGCTGCCTGGAACGATCATGCCGTTCGAGGCCCTGTTCTACACGCCCGCGGGCGGCGACGGAACTGTCGGTGGGACGACGCGCCGCCTGCGCTCCCGCCTCGAGTCGGCCAACGGCGTCGGCTACGCGATGATCGGCGGCCAGTGCACCGCCGTCAATCCGCTGGGGCCGCCCGCCGCCGTGCCCGCTGCGTTCTGCAACCTCGGGACCTTCCTGCGGGTCGCGGGGAGCATCCCGCAGAGCGGCGCCACCTGCACCGCCGCGAACAGCGCGTCGGACGGCAAGGGGCACACCAAGTGCCTCGACCGCTTCCTCTACAATCCCGCCGATCCGATCGCCGTCTGGAGCAACCTGAACGGCATCTACACCGGCAATCCCACCAGCCCCTGCCGCTCGAACCCGGCGAACCCGTATCCCGCCGGCGACGTCGAGCTGACGCTGTTCGAGGCCTGGACGGTGGACGCGATGCGCATCGCCTGCCTCGATACGGCGAACCACGTCGTCTACCTGACCGGACCGGTGAAGCGCAACGGCGGTACGATCTACAACCTTTTCGGCCCCGGGACCGGCAAGCGCTACGTGGTCGAGAACGCCAGGGACGCCTTCACCGCGGCCCTCGACGCCGGCCAGACCGGCCTCTGGTTCCTGGATCGCTCCACCGCGCAGCCGGTGCTCTCCTACATCGCCAACGCCGGCGAGGACCCGAACGCCGACACGGTGGTGATCCCGCAGCTGGGCGGCGCGATCCCGGGAGCGCCGGCGACCGATTACGTCGGCGGGAGCCTGATCTCGGCCACCAACCTCGCGTACGTCACCTTCCAGGGCATCACTTTCGAGACGGACGACTTCTTCCCGTCGCCGACCGGCTTCAACGACGACGACAACGGCGAGCTGGCGGTGCCGCAGGCCATCGGTTGCGAAGGCTGCCGGAACGTGATCTTCGACACGGTGACCGTGCAGCACACGACCGCTTCCGGGATCCTGATCGCCAGCTCGGCCGGCACCGCCCAGGCGGCGAACGACGTCATCCAGAATTCGACGTTCGTGGACATCGGCGACAGCGGCGTCCGCATCGGCCACCAGCCCAGCAGGAGCGACACTGCCGCGAGCGTCGTCACCAACGTGATCGTCCAGAACAACCTGATCCAGGGCTACTCGCGGGTGTTCGCGGACGGCGAGGGGATCGCCCAGGGCAACGGCAACACGATCACCTATCTCCACAACGACATCCTCGACGGCTACCACGCGGGGATCTCGATCTGCAACCTCGGCTGCCCCGCCGCCGCCCCGAACGTCAACGCCACCGGCATCCTCAGCCAGTACAACCACATCCGCGATGTCATGCAGGGCATCACGTCGGACGGCGGCACGCTCTACTACAACGTCGGCAACGCCAGCTTCAGCGGGTCGAACGACAAGATCTACAACAACCTCGTCCACGACACCACCGACTCGTCGATCATCGACCCGGTGGTCAACGGCCAGCCGACGGTGCCGGGCTCCGGTTATGGCGGCCAGGGGATCTACCTGGACGCCCAGTCGGGCGGCGTCGACGTGCGCTACAACGTGGTCTACCGCATGTCGGCGTTCACCGCCTTCATGACCGAGGGACCGACGGTGGCGCAGCCGCCGAACCCGAATGTCTTCGAGAACAACATCTTCTCGCTGGGGATCCGCGGCATGTTCGCGCAGGGGACGCCCTGGCCCGCGGGCTGCGGGTCCAACCCGGGCCCGGAGGTCGAGCTGCTGTCGAACGTCTTCAATTTCGATCTCGACGAGACGCCGACGAACCCGGCGGGCTTCTACGTCCAGGCGGGATGCACGAGCTCCTGCGGGCTCGCCTACGACCAGTTCCAGCAGTTCTCGGGGAACGCCTACTGGCGGGCGGGGACCTCCAGCACCGGCTACCCGCTGTTCTGCAACGATCCCAACGCCTTCCACCTCGTGACGCATCCGGCGTCGAACGGCAGCTGCCCGTTCGTCGGCCAGAACACGTTCCTCACCTTCGATTCGCCGCCGATGGGCGGCCAGACCTGGCAGCACGGGATGCCACCCTCGACGCCGGTGCCGATGAACGAGGACCTGAACGGGGCCTGTTCCTGGGACCCGCGGTTCGGCACCACCGGCAACCCGAGCGACTACCTGCTCGCGAGCGGGCCGCCGACGCCGTTCGACCCCGCCTTCACCAACGACACGATCGCCAACGCCGGCCGCACCTCCGGGCCGCATTCCCTGGCGGCGGTGCCGGCGACGTTCCCGACGTATACGTTCGATCGGTTCTAGCCTGGCTCCGGCCGTCCCACGGCGACCCGAGGCACCAAGTCCGAGACGCCGCTACCGGTATGCTCGCGCCCGTGTCCGCCCTGGGCAGCTTCGTCGATCGCCATGACCGCTGGTGCGCGGCGCTGGTCCTGGCGCTCATGGCCTGCAACCTCTTCCTGGGGCTCGCCACCAGCAACGTCAACGACTACGACGAGGCGCGCTACGGTGTCACCGCCTACGAGATGCAGCAGCACCGGACCTTCGTGCTCGACACCTATGCCGGGCAGCGGGAGGTCTGGGCGCTCAAGCCGCCGCTCGGCTACTGGCTGATGGCGCTGTCGTTCGCGCTCTTCGGCGGCTCGGCGCTGGCGATGCGCCTGCCGTCGGCGCTCTGCGCCCTGGCCGCGGTGGCGGTGACCATGGGTGCGGCGAGGCGCTGGTTCGACCGCCGGCTGGCGATCCTGGCGGGCGCGATCCTCGCCACCACTTTCGGCTTCCTCAGCAATCACGGCGCGCGCAGCGGCGACTTCGACGCCGGCCTCACCCTCGTCCTGCTGCTGGTGGCGGTGCAGCTCCCGGGCATCGCCGAGTCGCCCTGGCGGGTGGTGCCCGTCGCGCTGGTCTTCGCCTGCGGCTTCCTGCTCAAGAGCTTCGCCATCGCGCCGATGGTCCTGGTCGCCGGCAGCTACCTGCTGTGGACCGGGGCCTGGCGCCGGCTGCGGCTCGTCCCCTGCCTGGCGGCGATCGGCCTCTGCGCGCTGATCGTCGGGGCGTGGGCCATCGCCCGCTGGCGGGCCGACGGCTCGCCGGACTTCCTGCTGCGGATGTTCAGGGAGGACGTCGTCGGCCGGTCGACCTCGATCGTCGACGAGAGCACCTCCTCGCCCCTCGGCTACGTGACGGGGATCTTCGACCGCTTCGCTCCCTGGCCGCTGCTGATGCTGGCGGCCGCCGGCGTGGCGCTAGCTCGCATTTCTCATGCCGGTTCGGCGCGAGGCGCCGCAAACGGGCCTGGCCCGAGGTGCTTGCCGCGGCCGCGGCGCTCCGAGATCACGCGCCTGCTCGCGCTCTGGATCGGCATCCCGCTCGTGTTCTTCTCGGCCGTCCGCACGCAGCACCACTGGTATCTCGACCCGACCTATCCGGCGCTGGCGATGGTCGCCGCCGGCTGCGCGCTCTTCCTGGTCGAGCGCACGCCGCCTCACCCGCGCACGCTGGCGATCGCCGCCCTCGTGGCGCTGCCGCTGGCGCTGTGCGAGGCGCGGCTGGTGGGGCGCCTGCTGATCCGGGAGCCGATGTCCGCGGACCAGCGCTTCCTGCGCGGGCTCACGCCGGCCGCCACCGGCTGCCGCGAGATGCGCACCACCTGCCGGCTCCTGCACTCGGAGCGCTTCCTCCTGGAGGTGGCCGACGGCTTCGAGGTCGTCGAGCCCTGGCAGGCGCCGCCGGCTCCGTCACCGGCGGACGCCGCCTGCTTGCTGGTCGGCAAGCCCCCGTGGCGCCGCCCGCCGGCGCCGCCACCGGATCGCCTTCCGGCCCGGGACCGCCTGCTGGCCGAGAGCGCCGCCTATGCGCTCTATCGCGGCGGCGGCGCCGGCACCCGCCCGTAGGCTCCCCTCCCGGGCGGTCGTTTTCTCAGCCAATCGCCTGCAGCGGGGGCCCTAACGAAGGGGCATTCACCGTCTGCTCCTTGGCGCCCTTGATCAGGAGCCAGAGCACGAACGCCATCTCCCCGAGGAGGGCGGGGAAAGCGATGTTGCCGACCATGTCCTCGAATTGCGGCAACAGTAGGCCGGTAAAGCTCGTCATCAGATAGGCGAAGCCATTGATGATCAGCCAGACACCCAGGAAGCGGGGAAGGAAGCGCGACCTGTACACCAGGACTGCCAAGGGGAAAAGCCACAGGCCCCAAAAGATCTCGGCGGCGAGGATTTCCTGGTGATGCAGACTCAGGAACAGCATGGCCAGGGCGTCCCGCTGAGGTTTTGCGATTGCGGACAAGAAATCGGCGCCGCGCGCGAGCAGCAGGGCAGCAGCGTCGTTCAGCACGTTGAAGAAGTCGATGGCGGCCGGCAGTAAACCCCCCAGGATCACCATCAGCACGGCGAGGTTCTGGTCCACTCCCTTGAACAACCGGTAAAGGGCCAGCGTGAGGAAGATACAGAGAGTCCCGCAGAACAGGTCGCTGACAATGCCGAAACGGAAGAGCGTCTCGTGCGCGGCGATGTTGTTGGCCGTCGCCGCCGCGTTCCCATGCACGAACAGGGCGCTGGGGATGAACATGAACCGCACGGGGGCGGCGATCGTGAGCAATAGATAGATAAATCCCGCGATCCTGGCGTTCTTGCTGGTCGAGGTCATGTGTTTCTCCGGTTGGGGGGATGGCCAAGCATGTGCATGAGTGACGTCATCGGCATGGATCCATACTGCCGGTCGCCGGGGTTGGCCATTTGAGGCTGGGCATCTGCTTGTAGATACGCCGAGAGGGCACGAATATTAACCGCGCTGTCCTCGGGAGGTAAGATAGGGTGGTGGACGGGAAGCTCAGGCATGAGATCCACGCGGGTCTCGTCGTCGAGGTCGTTCTCAAGAGAGACCAGGCCAGCGGGAAGCGGACCCGCGGCGTCGTCCAAGAGATCCTCACTCGCTCGCCGAGTCATCCCCATGGCATCAAGGTGCGGCTGACCAACGGCGAGGTAGGGCGCGTGCAGGCGATTCCCCGCCAGCTATCGGAGTGAAGGCAGAGAAGGTGGCCGATGGCACGCGGGTGGGAAAGCAAGTCCGTCGAATCACAGATCGAGGACGCCGGCTCGCGCTCGAACCGCTCGAGCACCTCGAGTCAGGATGAGCTGCTCACGGCCGAGCAGCGCTCGACCTGGAACAAGCTCCAGGACCTCGAGCTGTCGCGAAGGCGCGTCGTGCAGGATCTCGAAACGGCGCGATCGGCGCTCCGGCGGACGGCTCTCGAACAGGCGCTCGCCTTTCTCGACCAGGAGATCCGCAAGCTCGCGCCGCCATGACGGCCAGGGGTCTGGAGGCCGCCGCCATCAAAGAGGATCGAGTGCGAATCCCGGCTGGTGCCGGCGGCGCCAGAAGGGCGCGTCGGGCCAGCGGCGTTCGGCGGCGTAGCGCTCGCGCAGCAGGTCGAGATACGCGCCGTAGGATCGCTGCATGAGGTCCAGGTAGGCGGCGCGCGCCTCCTCGTGGCCGCCGAGCAGGTCGGCGACGGCGTGGCCGCCGTAGAAGCCCGAGCCCATGGCGGCGGCGACGCCGTGGGAGGAGAGGGGATCGTAGGCGGCGGCGGCGTCTCCGAGGGCGAGCCAGCCCTGGCC
>DATNKH010000407.1:0-2529 GCA_035603475.1 Thermoanaerobaculia bacterium | reverse complement strand
GCTTCTTCCGCAAGGGCGTGCGCTATCGCAGCGACCTGGCGGTGCTGGTCTTCCCGGAGATCTTCCCCGCCGCCGGCCGCCGCTCCGACGAGGCCGAGGCGATGGGCGAGGAAGCCAGCCGGCGGCCAGGCTGGGGGCACGCGCTGTTCTCGCTGCGCGCCTTCCGCCGCGGCGACGACCCGCGCGGCATCCACTGGAAGCAGACGGCGCGGACCGGCGCGATCGTCTACATGGAGCGCGAGGCCGAGCAGGTCCGCCGCCTGTCGATCCTGTTCGACAACGGCGTCGGCGAGCTGGCGGACGCCGCGCGGCGCGACCGCTTCGAGCGCCTGGTGAGCGAGGCGGCGACCGCCGCGGTCGATCACCTGGCGCGCGGCTACGAGATCGAATTGGTGACGCGCGACCGGGTGCTGGGCTTCGCCGCCGGCCACCGCCAGCGGCTCGCCGCGCTCGAGCTGCTGGCGACGATCGAGCCCGTGCCGCGGCGGCGCGAGCCGCTGCACGCCGCCGACCCGCGCTCGCCGCAGCTGCGCATCCACCTCGAGACCGCCCCGGGCGCGACGCCCGCGACGCCCGCGGCACGCGCCACGAACGCCGCCGCGCCTGCCGCGCCCCCGGCGCGGAGGCCCTCCGCGTGAGCTTCGGCCGCCAGAAGCGGCTCCTCGTCGGCTGGCTGGCGCTGCTGGCGCCGCTGCCGCTGCCGTTCAGCGATGTCATCGGCTGGCCGGTGCTCGCCGTGTACACGATCGGGGTGTTGCTGTTCCTGGCGCGCGTGCGGCGCGATCCCGCCCGGTGGCTGCCGCTCTGGGGCATGAACGTCCTGGGGCTCGCCTACCTGCCGGTGCTGGCCGCCGACATGCTGGTCCTCCACCGCGGCCACCTGGTGGCGCCGATGATCCACCTCGGGATGTTCGCGCTGCTGGTCAAGCTGTTCGCCATGGTCCGGGAGCGCGACAAGTGGCAGGTGGCGATCGGCATCTTCTTCATCTTCCTGGCGGCCATGGGCACCAGCGTCCATCCGACGATCGTGCTCTACCTCGCCGCCTTCCTGGTGCTGGGGCTGGCGCTGCTGCTGCGCTTCGCCTGCTACCACGTGCTCGCCGACTTCAGCCGCGACGATCCGGCGGTGGGCGCCGTGCCGCTCGGCCGGCTGATGGCCGCGGCGACGGCGTTCATCCTGCTGCTCGCCGTGCCGCTCTTCGCGACCCTGCCGCGGCTGCGCTCGCCCTACATCATCGGCCGCGGCAACAGCACCGGCCTGGTCCAGGAGGCCGCCGGCTTCTCCGACGCCGTGACGCTCGACTCCATCGACCAGATCCGCACCAGCCGGGCGGTGGTGATGCGGGTGCAGTTCGAGCACGGGAGCGCGCGGCCGGAGACCGATCAGGAGATGCGCTTCAAGGCCGCCAGCTACGACACTTACCAGGAGGGCCGGTGGCGGCGAACGCCGGCGCGCGGCCTCGCGCCTCGCCGGCAAGGCGGCCACTTCGTGCTCGCCGCGGGTGAGCCGCTGCGCTGGTTGCACGTCTGGCTGCAGCCGCTGCACAGCCGCAGCCTGCCGCTGCCGGTCGAGACGCTGCAGGTCGAGCCGCAGGTCGCCGGCATCGAGATCGATCAGGGCGGCGCGGTGTCGCTGCCGTTCCTGCCCAACACCCTGCGCGAGTACCGGATCGGCGTCGGCGACCGCCCCATGCTGCTCGGCACGACCCCCGGCGGGCTGGCCGACCTCACCCTCGACATGGCCGGGGTCACGCCTCGCATCGCCGGGCTCGCGGCCCGGGTCGCCGGCCGGGGCACCGCCGCCGAGCGCGCCGGGCGCCTGGAGCGTCATCTCGCCACCGGTTATGCCTACTCCCTGGACCTGGGCGGGCGCGCCGCCGACGCCGACCCGATCGAGAGCTTCCTCTTCACCTACAAGAGCGGCCAGTGCGAGTACTTCGCCTCGGCGATGGTGCTCATGCTGCGCGCCCAGGGGATCCCGGCGCGGCTGGTCACCGGCTTCCTGGGCGGCGAGTACAATCCTTTCGAGGGGTACCTGATCCTGCGCGACAGCAACGCGCACGCCTGGGTCGAGGCGTGGTTGGGCGAGCGCGAGGGATGGCAGGTCTTCGATCCGACGCCGCCGGCGGGACGGCCCGAGGCGAGCGCCACCGGCCTCTGGCTGCTGGCCCACCAGGCGTGGGACTTCGTGCAGTTCCGCTGGGACCGCTACGTGCTCACCTACGGCTTCTACGACCAGCTGGAGCTCTTCGGCGAGCTGCGCAGCCTCTGGCACGGGCTGCTCGGGATGTTCGAGCACGGGCGCGAGGCGCCGTCGCCGGATGCGTCCGCCGGCACCGTCGCGGACGCCGCCACCGCCCGTGCGGCGGGGGCGGCGGACGGCTCCGGCTGGCTCCGATGGCTCCGATGGTCCCGTTGGTCGCGGTGGCTGCGTCAGCAGCTGCCGCGGCTCCGCTCGCCCGGGGTCGCGGCGGGCTTGGCGGCGGCGCTGGCGGCGCTGGCGGCGTTGGCCGTCGTGGCGCTGCTGCT
>DATNKH010000406.1:0-4043 GCA_035603475.1 Thermoanaerobaculia bacterium | reverse complement strand
CGCCGCCGACACCGACGCCGCGAAGACGGCCCGCGCGCGGGACGAGCTCGGCGTCGAGATCGTGCCGCCCGGGGAGATCCTCGAGGCCGAGTGTGACGTCCTGGCTCCCTGCGCGCTGGGCGCCGTGCTCGACGACCGCAGCATCCCGAAGCTGCGCTGCAAGATCGTGGCGGGGGCCGCCAACAACCAGCTGGCGGACGAGGCGCGGCATGGGCAGGCCCTTCACGACCGCGGCATCCTCTACGCCCCGGACTTCGTGGTCAACGCCGGCGGCCTGGTCAACGTCTACAGCGAGCTCACCGGCTACAACCGCGCGACCGCCCTGCGCATGGCGCGCGGGCTGTTCCAGAACACCACTCGCATCTTCGAGCTGTCGCGGGCCCAGGGCATCCCGACCAGCGCCGCCGCCCACCGCGTCGCCGAGGACCGCATCGCCAGCGTCACGTCGATGCGCTCACGCCACTGGGCACGCAAGGTGCGGACGCTGCGGGGCGCCCCTGCCTGAAGTGCCGGCCATCAGCATCGTCATCCCGGACCTCGATTCGCCGCTGGTCGGCGGCACGCTGGCGGCGTTGCGCGACCAGGGCGCGCCCGGCGATGGCATAGAGGTGCTGGTGGTCGGCAGCGACGCCCCGGGCCTCGCGCCGCGCGACGGTACGGTGCGCTTCCTCGAGACCGCCGAACGCCTGAACCCGGCCGCGGCGCGCAACCGCGGCGTCGCCGCGGCGCGCGGCGAGCGGCTGCTGTTCACCGACGCCGACTGCCGTCCCGCCGCCGGCTGGGTGCGGCAGCTGGCGGCGGCGCTCGACGCCACCCCGGTGGCCGGCGGCGCCGTGACCTTCCCGCGCCCCGGCCGCGGCGGCGGCGGCACAGGCCACGGCGGGACGGATCGCGGCGCCGGCCGCTGGGCGCTGGCCGACAACATCGCCTCGTTCCACCCGCTGCTCGCCGACCGCCCGGCCGAGGCTGACACGCGCCGGCCGCTGGGCAGCCTGAACCTGGCGGTCACCCGCGCCGCCTGGGAGCGCGTCGGGCCGTTCGACGAGAGCTTGCCTACCAGCGAGGATCACGACTGGGTCTGGCGTGCGCGCGCCGTCGGGCTGGCCACCGCCTTCGTGCCCGCCGCCGTGGTCGAGCACGCCGCGGTGCGCGCCAGCCGCCGCGACCTCGAAGCCCACGCCGCCTGGTACGGCGCCCATTTCCGCCAGTTCGTCGCCCGCCACCCGGGCGCCTTCGCCGGCGGTCCCACCTGGGCGAGCCGCCGCCGCCTGCGCCGCGCCGCCCCGCTCAAGGCCTGGACCGGCGCGGCCGCCATCTTCCTCCGCCATCCCTCCCTCCTACCCTGCTGGCGGGCCCTGCCGGCCGTCGCCGCCTTCCGCCGCGCCTGGTATCAGGCGATCCTGGACGCCTGGACCGACTCCTAATAGAAGGCGACCTGCCGCGGCTGGCGGCCGTTCTCCGCCCGCCGCGGCCCGCCCGGCTGGCCCGACCCGGGAGGTGACAGAATCCGCCGCATGCGCTCCTCCGAGCGGCGCTTCCTGCAGTCCACCTTCGCGGCGTACGGCAGCCAGCTCGGGCGGGTGCTCATCCGCGCCGCCAGCGACCTGGCGCTGGCCCGCATCATCGTGCCCGAGGCGATCGGTCTCTACGACCTCGCCCTCGCCTTCGCGGTGATCGCCGCCATCGTCCGCGACCTCGGCCTGCCCTACGAGCTGGTGCGCCACCCCCGGCGTCCCTTCGGCGCGGTGCTCGCCTGGGAGGCGGGCGCCGGCCTGGTGTTGAGCGCGGTCCTGGCGCTGGCAGCGCCGGCCACCGCCGGGCTCGACCCCAGGCTGCCGGCCGTGCTGGCCGTCTACGCCTGGTGGGTGCTGCTCGACGGCCTGGCCGTGGTGCCGCGGGTCTACTACGAGTGCGAGCTGCAGGTAGGCCGCCTGGTGATGCCGGAGATCGCCCGCGGCGCCGCCATCGCCGCGGTGTCGATCGCCCTGGCCGCGGCCGGCGCCGGCGTCTGGGCCCTGGTCGCCGGCCAGCTGGTGGGCGCCGCGCTCTTCGCCGCTCTGCTCTGGCGCCGCGTCTGGGGCCGCATCCCGCTGCGCCTCACCCGCGAGGGCCTCGCGGCCCTGCCGTCGATGATCGGCCGCAGCTACTTCCTCTTCCTGATCGCCCTCGCCGCGCTGCCGCTGCCGCAGGTGAGCAAGCTGATCGTCGGCTCCGGCCTGGGAGTGGCCGCCGGCGCCTTCTGGACGGCGCAGTACAACAAGGCGCGCGAGTGGGGCTTCCGCCTGCAGGAGCTGGTGATGCCGGCGGTGGCGCGGGTGCTCTACCCGGCGCTGATCGATTACCGTAAGCACGGCGACCGCCGGCGCTACCTCGCCGCCTACCGGCTGGGGACCGTGACGCTGCTCGGCTTGCAGACCCTCGGGGGCTACTTCCTGGCGTTCAACGCCGAGGTCGTGCTGGTGCGGATCCTGATCGGCCCGCGGTGGGCGCCGGCGGTGCCGCTGGTGCAGGTGCTCTGCTTCGCGCCGCTCGCCGACCCCCTGTCGCCGCTCGGCGGCGAGCTGCTCAAGACCGAGGGGAAGGACCGCGCCTGGTTTGGCGTCGTCGCCCTCAACATCGCATCCCTGACCGTCTTCGGCATCCTGCTCACCCGGCGCCTGGGCGCCGTCGGCATGGCCTGGGCCAACTACCTGCTGCTCGGCAGCCTGCTGATGACCTGGCGCGTCTACCGCATCCTCGGCGGCGCGGAGCTCGGCCGGCTGGCGCGCGACCTCCTGTACCTCTACCTGGTGCCGCTGCCGCTCTTCGCGCTGGTCGCCTGGTGGTTGCCGGCGGCCACCTGGTGGCGGCTGGGCGCCTCCGTCCCGGCCGCGGCGGCGGCCCTCGCGCTCTACGTGGCGCGCTTCCGCGGCCCCTTCCGCGACTTCTTCGCCACCGCGGCCGAGCCCGCCCCGGCGGCGGTGGCCGCCAGCTTCGCCGGCGAGGCGGCGCCGTTTCCTGGCGACCCGGCGGCCGCCGCCACGCTGCCGCTGGCGGAGCCGTGATGCGCGTCGCCTTCGTGATGCCCGGAGTGGGCGTGGTGCGGCGTGGCGCCGAGGCCTTCGTGGTCGAGCTCTGCCAGGGCCTGGGGGCGCTGCCCGGCTTCGAGGCGCACCTCTTCTGCCGCGGCCCGGCGCCGGTGCCGCATACGCTCATTCATGCATTGCCGCGGGACCAGCCTCTCGTCGGGGCCCTCTATCGCGCCACGCGCCTCGGCCGCAAGGCGCTCGACAGCCTCTTCCTCGATCCGCTGAGCCTCGAGTGGGCCACGGCGGCGCTGTCGGCCCTGCCCCATCTCTGGCGCGGCGGCTTCGACGTCGTGGTGATGGAGGGCGGCCTGGTGGGCGCCTGGCTCTGCCGGCTGCTGCGCCGGCGCCACGGTGTGCCGTTCGTCGACATCGCCCACGGCGTCGACCCGAAGTGGGAGGGGGCCTTCGCGCGCCAGCGCCCCGACCGCGTCGTGACCTTCACCGCCGCCGCCGCCGAGATGGTGCGCCAGGAGGCCCCGGGCGCCGCGATCGTGGTCATCCCGCACGGCATCGACCTCGAGCGCTGGCGGCGGCCGGCCCGCGAGGCGCTGCGCCACCCCTCGGCCGACCTGCCGCAGCCGCGGGTGCTCTGCGCCGGCGCCGTCGACGCCCTCAAGCGCATGCACCTCGCCGTCGAGGCCGTGGCGCGGCTGCCGTCGGGCGGCAGCTTGACGGTTCTCGGCGAGGGGCCGGACGCGGCGGCGCTGGATCGCCTCGCGGCCGAGCGGCTCGGCGCCGGCCGCTACCTGCGGCGGGTGGTGCCGCGCGACGAGATGCCGGCCTGGTACGGCGCGGCAGATTGCTTTACCCTACCGTCGCGTACGGAATCGTTCGGCCTGGTCTACCTCGAGGCGCTGGCCTGCGGCCTGCCGGTCGTGGCCCCGGACGACGCGGTGCGGCGCGAGGTGATCGGCGACGCCGGCCTGCTCTGCGACGTGACCGACGTCGCGGCCTACTCCGGGACGCTGGCCGCGG
>DATNKH010000405.1:0-2017 GCA_035603475.1 Thermoanaerobaculia bacterium | reverse complement strand
GAAAGTCAGCTGTCCGCCGCCGGGACGGCCGTGCGAATGTCCACGCGCGTCCGCCGCGCCGGGAGCCTGGGCGGCAGCCGGCCCTGGCGCCTGCGCGCTCTTGGTCGCCGCCATCGCGTTCATCGACATGTCCGGAGCGGTCGGGCTGGCCTGGTCGCTGCACGCCAGCGCGACGAGTGCGGTCAGCGCGAGCGCGAGGAGGCCACCCGAGGCCAGGAAGCGCGGCGGGCGCTCGAGGGAATGAGTACGCATGATGAAGCTCCTTCTTGGAGAATCTGCCCCCAGGACTCGGTGCGGGGAACGGCCCCTCGCGGGAGCAACGAGCAGAACCTGACCAAGGGTATCTCCCTCGCACACCATCCACGTGTGCAATGCGTCACATTGCACCATCCGATGAGTCGTGCAATCTTCGAGCCGCTCGGCCGGCTGCGCCAGCAGGAGCGGCGAGCCATCGGCGATCGATCGAGGATGTGGCTCCCGGCCGGGCTCGGCCGGCCGACGGGCTGCGCCGCTACCGCGGCTCCGAGGCCCAGGGCTGCGAGGTCATGAGCTGGGCGATCTGCTTGGCCACTGCCTTGGCCATGCGGGAGGCGTCGGCTTCCACCGTCGCCGTGCGGTCGAAGACGCCGCCCGCCCCCACGCCGGCCGCGGCCGAGGGCGCGCTCAAGGTGCCCATGGTCGCGGCGCCCGCGCCCACGGTCGCGGCGGCGCCGGGCTTCTTGCCGCTCTGCGATTTCACGTTGAACTCGAGGAGCACGACGGGGTCCTGCTCGGTCACCATCGAGACCGTGACGTGCGCCTGCACGTCGCTCGCGCCCTTGCCGAAACCGATCAGGACCCGCTTCGTCTTGTTCCCCTGATTGATGGCGGTGAACTCGCCCTTCACCTGCAGCGAGCGGGGCGGCGGCGGCGTGTCCGCCCCCGCGGCCGCTGCTGCGGGCACCGACGCTTGCTGCAGCTCCTTCACCAGCGCCTTCGAGAAAGCGGCCTGGACCTGCCGGGCCACCGCCTCCGGCGAGCTGGCGGCCTCGGCCGCGGCCCGCCGGCGGTGCACCCTGGCCGCCGGGGACGCGTCGATCGAGATGACGTCGGCAGGCACCACGAAATCGTCGATCAGGACCTTCTCCGGCTTCGGCAGAGGCTCGCCCTGGTACTTGGCGATGACGTCGACCTTGGCGTCGCCGACGAGCAGCTTCGTCGCGGCATTCTGCGCATCCAGGGCCGCGGCCATGCCAGCGGCGATCCAGGCGATGCCGGCAACGACCCGCACGGCGGTTCTTGCTGTCGACATGGGCGTCTCCTTGCTCACGGGACCGATCGCATGGGGATCGATCCCATGGCATCGATGCCTGCAAGGCCCGCGCCGCCCAGGTCGCCGAGGAGTGTCAGGAGTAGGCCAGGGTCTCCACGGGTGCGGGGCGGAACCCGGGGGAGAGCGTGGCGATCAGGCCTCGCAGCGCGGCGGCATCGCGCGATCCGGTGTCCAGGAAGCGGATGCCCACCCCCCGCGGCGCCTCCAAATGCCGCTGGACGGTGCCGCGGACGACCACCTCCGAGTGGCCCGGGGGGGCGGCCTCGCTGTAGATCCGCATCAGGAGCACCGCACCGGTGGGCAGCGCCTCGCCGGTCGCCAGCAGCAGCCCGCCGGGGCCGATGTTCTCCAGGATCCCCAGATGCTCTCTCTCGATCGGCTCCTGCTCGCGCCGATAGAACACGATGGCGCGGTTGACCTGGTAGCGCGGTGTGGCGCGCCGCTCATGATGGTCGTGATGCATGGTCTTGCCTCCTGGCTGGTAGCCGCTCCGCCACGTCGTTGGCCTGGCCTCTCGCGTCCTCACGACAGCAGCTTGTCGCGCGGCGCCGCGCGGCGCTGCCGGGCCGGCCCCCGGATCGCGGTAGGACGCGCTGCCGCGGTCCCGTGGGGGTTCGTCCTACGCCGGCTGTATGCTCGTCGCAGGTGAGCGCGACCTTGCCGAAGCCACTCCTCGTTCTCCTCCTGATCGGCGCGGCGGTCCTC
>DATNKH010000404.1:0-10214 GCA_035603475.1 Thermoanaerobaculia bacterium | reverse complement strand
AGCGCCTCGCCCGAAGGGAGGCAGCGAGGAGATCCGCCCCCCGCGGCCCGGGTCGGAGGGAGATTCCCCGGAGGCGCCGCGCGAGGCGCCGAAAACCTCGGTGCCCACAGCCGCGCATCCCCACGGGGCAGAAGGCTGAAGGCTGGTGGTAGCATTCGGCGCTGGCCGCCGGGGCCGGGCCGCCAGGGCCGGCCGCCGGAGCCAGGCCGCCGGGGCCTGCGGCCGACCTGCCCCTGACATGGATCCGCGCCCACCGCACCTGACCTCGCAGGTCCCCACCATCCCGGCCGCGGGCGACCGGCCGCGGCGCGGCGATGGCCGTTCCCGCGGCCCAGGTCGCGGCCGCGTGCGGGTGGGCCCATGGCGGCCGCGGCGCCGCTTCCTCCCCCTCGCGCTCGTCCCCGTCCTGGTCTACCTGGCGCTCTGGCTGCTCGTGGGCTACAGCCTCAGCGCTGTCGGCTGCAGCGGTCCCCGCCCGGCCGTGCCGCTGCTCGCCGCGCGCCCTGCCTCGGGGGTCTCTGGAACGTCCGCTCCCATCGAGGTCCTGGTCGAGAGCGACCGCTTCGCGCCGCCGCCGTCGGCGGCCGGCAACCGCTTCGACGCCGGCTGGCAGGTGCGCCGGCTGAGCGGCGGCGAGGCGCTGCTGCCGGTCTCTGGTTCCGCACGCCTGCTGGCCGTCAACCTCGGCGAGGAAGAACCGCGCACCCTCACCCTCGCCTTCGCGCGCGAGGGGCTGCCGGAGGGCGGGCGGCTGAGCGTCCGCACCGGCGACCGTGAGCTGGCGCAGGCCACCCTCCGCGCGGGCGCCCTGCCGCTACGGGTGCGGCTGCCGGAAGACCTGCCGGTGGGCCAGGTGCCGCTCGACCTGGTGTTCGGGCCGGCCCCGCAGAAGGTGCTGCCCGGCGTGCCCGCGCTCCTGGGCGCCAGCTTAGCGCCGGCGCTGCGGGCGGGCGGCGCCCGGGTGGACGGAGCCGACGTCGTCATGGGCGGCAACTGCCTCGTCTACCTGCGCTGCCAGCTCGCCGGCCAGGAAGCGCTCGTCGGCACCTTCGTGCCACCGGAGGGTCCCCGGCCGGGCCAGCGCTTCGAGCTCAGCGTCGAGCGCCCCGACGGCACGCCCATCCGCCGCTTCGGCTGGCGGCCGAGCTTCTGGAACCGCCTGCGCGGCGCCCGCACCTTCGAGCTGCCGCTGCGGGGAGCCCGCGGGCCGGTCCGGGTGCGGCTGATCTCGCGCGCCAGCGACGCAGGCAGCGCCGGCGGTGGCCCCGGCCGCTGGCGCGCCCTCGGCCTGCGGAACGTGACCGGTGAGATCCTGACTCCCGGCCAGGGACAATAGATGCGGCGGCGCTGGATCGGGGCGCTCGCGGCCGCCTTCGTGGCAGTCTCGGGGCTGACGCTGATCGTCCGCGGCGAACGCTGGGCGGCGTCGCACCTGGCCGGCACGACCGGCGGCGCGCAGTGGATCTGGATCGAGCACGACCGCCGCCAGGCGCAGCCGCTGGCCTTCTACGCGGTGCGGGACTTCGCGCTGGCCGCGCCGCCGCCGCGAGCGCGCCTGCTGGCGCTCGGCGATCCGGAGTACGTCCTCTCCCTCAACGGCAAGCGCGTCGGCGCCGGCAGCTGGCGGCCGGGAGCGCACCTCGACGAGTACGAGGTCGGGCCGCTGCTGCGCATCGGCGGCAACCGCCTGCTCGCCGAGCTGCGCAGCGCCGCCGGCGGCGGCGGCTTCCTGGCCAGCCTGATCGACAAGGCGAGCGGCCGCCCGCTGCTCGGCACCGATGGCGGCTGGCGCACCTTCCGGCGCCATCGCCTGGGCCTGCTCCGCGGCTGGTTGCCGATCGAGCCCCCGGCGGTTGCCACGGTTGTGAGCGCCGCCGGCCCCGGCGAAGCGCCGGTCACCTGGGGGCGTCCGCCGGTCGGACGCTGGGGCCGGGTGGTGCCGCCGTGGCCGCGGCCGCTGTTCGCGGAGCTGACCGGCGGCCGGCAGCCGCTGCCCGCGACGAGCACGGCGCCTTACGTGCCGCCGCCGGCAACCGGCGTGCGGGGCGACAGCACGATGGTGCTCTTCGACTGGGGGCGGCAGGTCACCGGCTACCTGGCGCTCGAGACCGGCTTCGAGCCGGGGATGGACGAGGACCTCGAGCAGCCGCCGCCCGACCGCCAGCGCACGGCCTTGCTGTGGACCGGCGACACGCCGCCGCAGCCCGCCGGCAGCGCCCTGCGGCCGAGCGGCACCGTGGTCATGATGCCCAGCGCCGACCAGTGGCTGGACGCGCGGCTGCGCCGCTTCCGCTATGCGCTGGTGATCGGCCTCGAGCGGCCGCTGTCGGCGCGGGTCTACGCGGTCGAGCCGTGGGAGGCGGCGCGCAGCGGCCTCGAGATCGCGCCGGAGACGCCGTCGCAGGCATCGCTGGCAGGGCGCGGCGTCTTCGGCCTCGCGCCGCCGCGGCTACGTACGCCGGTGGAGGACGAAGTCCGGCGCAAACTCGAGCGCCTCCAGGGCGTCGCCGGGCGGAAAGATCTCTAGCTCCTGGCGGGCCCGCGCCGCGTAGGCCTCCGCCATCGCCAGCGCCTCGGCGAGCGTGCCCTCGCGCGCCACCAGCTCGAGGATCTGCTCCGGCGCCACCCGCTCGAAGCACCGCTCCTCGAGGACGGTCTGCACGAGGCGGCGCTCGGCCGGCGCGACCCGCGACAGCAGCAGGATGAGCGGCAGCGTCAGCTTGCCCTCCTTGAGGTCGGAGAGCACCGGCTTGCCGATCTCGCTCTCGCGGGCGGTGAAGTCGAGCAGGTCGTCGACGATCTGGAAGCAGGTGCCGAGCGCCCGCCCGTAATGGGCGAGGACCTGGCCGGCCTCGGGCCGCTGCGGCGGGATGAGGCTGGGGATCGAGCAGGCGGCGGCGAACAGGTGGGCGGTCTTGCGGTCGATGATCTCGAAGTACTCCTCGACCGTGATGTCGATGGCGCCCAGCCGCTCGAGCGCCATGAGCTCGCCCTCGGTCATCTTCAGCGTCGCGGCGCAGAGCCGCTGCACCACCTCGAGCTGGCCGTGCGAGAGCGCCATCTGCATCGCCTTGGTGTAGATCCAGTCGCCGAGCAGCACCGTCAGGTTGTTGCCCCAGAGGTGGTTCAGGGTGGGCTGGCCGCGGCGCAGGTGGGCGTGATCGATGATGTCGTCGTGGATCAGCGTGGCGTTGTGGATGAACTCCACGACCGCGGCGTAGGTGACCTCTTCCTCGGAGTCGTGGCCCAGCAGACGGGCGGCCAGCAGCAGCAGCGCCGGGCGGATGCGCTTGCCGCCGCCCTGGCGGATGTAGATCCCGGCCTGGTGGATGAACGGCACGTCGGAATCGAGGTGCCGGCGGAAGACCTCCTCGGTCGCCAGCAGCTTCGGGGCGACGAGCTCGAGGAAGCGGCTGGCCTGGAGCGAGCGGTCGCCGGCCTGGGAATCGACGAGGGGTGGGGTGGTCACCCGGGGGCCTCGGGAGCCGGGCAGGCGGTGGTGACGAAGTCGAGCATCGCGAGAGACCTCTCAGAAGCGCTGCACGGGATCGAAGTGTTCGACCTGATCGAGCCGGCCGTCGCGGAAGCGGTAGACCTTGCCGGCCTCGAAGTACCACCACGAGACCTCGTTCTCCTGCTGGCGGCCGGCGTAGCTCACCCGCTTGACGTCCTCCGGGACACCCATCTCCTCGTAGACGCGGCGCTCGTCCTCGCTGCGGACCGAGGCGACGAAGTCGCGCAGGCGGTCGACGACGCCGCGATCGTGGATCACGATCGGCGAGACGACCGGGCTCCCGGCGAGGACGCGCTCGGTGACGTCCTCGCTCGCGAGGACCTCGAGACGCTCCTCTTTGCCGTGGCGGACACTGACGCCGGCGAGGAGCTGGAAGTGATTGAAGTAGCCGTCCCAGGGCCACTCGATGCTGTACTCGCCCTGGGTGTTGGAGCGGGCGCCGATCCGCCGCACGTCCTTGTCGGCGCGGCGCAGCTGGCGCAGGCTCAGGTAGCGCCGGGACACCTCGACGACCACCTGCACCCCCGGGACCGGCTTGCCGGCGGGGTCGCTGACGACGCCGGTGAACTGGAGGCGCTCGTTGTCGTTGTACGGCGTCGCGGCGGCCGGCATGGCCCCGACGGTGGCGATCGCCATGATCGCCGGGATCGCGAAGACCGCCGGGAGCGCTATGATCGCCTGGAGCGCGATGATCGCCGGGAGCGCCCTGATCGCCGGGAGGGACGGGGCGGACACGGAGGCTGCGATGACGGGGTGGGAGCGAGGGCTCATGGATCGCCGGGTCGGTGGTAGGCGCCGGGTCGCGGTCTCAGAGCGAGCGGTAGTTGGTGAAGCTCAGCGGCACGTCGAGGTCGAGTGCCTTCAGCGTCGCGATCACCGTCTGCAGGTCGTCGCGGTTCTTGCCGGAGACCCGGACCGTGTCGCCCTGGATCGCCGCCTGGACCTTCAGCTTCCTCGACTTGATCTCGGCCACCAGGCGCTTCGCGGTCTCCTGCGGGATGCCCTGCTGCAAAGTGATCCGCTGCCGCACCCGGGCGCCGCTCGCCGGCTCGAGCTTGCCGTAGCGCAGCGACTTGAGGTTGACGCCGCGGCGCACCATCTTCGTCTTGACCACGTCGAGCGCCTGGTTCAGCGAGAACTCGTCGGCGGCACCCAGCACCACCTCCTCGCCCTCCAGCTTCAGCTCGGCGGCGGCCTTCTTCAGGTCGTAGCGCGTCGCGATCTCCTTTTCGGCCTGCTGGACCGCGTTGCGGACCTCTTGCACGTTTACCGTGGATTCGATGTCGAAGGAATTCTCGGCTGCCATGGCGGTCGGATCTCCCCTGCTCGGGCTCGCCGCCCGCGCGCCATTATACGGAAAGACGCTCAGGGCTGCTCTTCCCACCGGATGCCGGGCGGAGCCGAGAACTGGCCGGGCCGGGAGAGGGGGCGGTAGTCGCCGAGCTGGAAGCGGGTGAGATTGCCCTCGCGGTCGTGATAGGAGACCTCGACGACCCGCAGCGTGGTGGGGTCGACGGCCAGCGTGGCGTCGCTCAGCTCCCCGGCCTTGCCCTTCGGGGAAAGCGCGATCGCGACCTGGCCGTTCGGCGAGGAGCGGGTGACGGCGCTGTAGCGCGCCTTCAGGTCGTCGACGCCGAGCAGCAGCAGGTCCAGGCCCGGCTCGTTCTTGCGGTCGATGCGGTAGCGGCGCCCGGTGTGGTCCTCCGGGTTCCAGGCCTGGACCATCTCGCCGCAGAGCAGGAAGCCTTTCGGATAAGGCTCCTGGTAGTCCCAGCGCAGGCAGTCGGGGAGGTGCAGCGAGAGGCTGCCGCTCTCCTTCTCGCCGGAGGTGAAGCCGGCCGGGATGTACGTCTGCGTGAAGGTGGCCGTGGTCGGGCCCGCCTCGACCAGGCTGCGGCGCACCCGCGTGAGCCAGGCCCAAGGGTCGGCGGCGGAAGCCGGGGAAGAGGCGGGGCGGGAGGGAGAGAGGGCCGGCGCCGCCGGCGCCTCGGCCGCGGCGGCGGGGCCGGCGGCCAGCGCCGCGAGGGCCGCGAGCGCCGCGAGGGCCATGATCGCCGCGAGGGCCGCCAGAGGGGTGCCGCGTGTGCGACGGTTGGTGCGGGTGTGGCGGATGCCCTGGCTGCGAATGATGCGAATCACCGGTCCTCCTCCTTGTCACCGCGCGGGGTCCGGGCCTCAGTGGCGGAAGTGCCGCGTGCCGGTGAGCAGCATCGCCATGCCGTGCTCGTCGGCGGCGGCGAACACCTCGCCGTCGCGCTTGCTGCCTCCGGGCTGCACGACGGCGGTGACACCGGCCGCTGCCAGCACGTCGAGGCCGTCGCGGAACGGGAAGAAGGCATCCGAGGCGGCGACCGTGCCGGCGACCGGCAGCTGGGCCTTCTGGATGGCGATGCGGCAGGAGTCGACGCGGCTCATCTGGCCGGCGCCGATCCCGACCGTCTGGTCGCCGCCGGCGATGACGATGGCGTTCGACTTGACGTAGCGCGCCACCCGCCAGGCGAAGTCGAGGGCGCGCCGCTCCTCGGCGCTCGGCGCGCGCCGCGTGGGCGAGGTCCAGGCGGCAGGGTCGTCCGGGAAAGCGTCGGGCGGCTGCGCCAGGAAGCCGCCGGCGATGGCACGCAGCTCGATCTCGCCGGCCGCGGGGCGGTAGGGCGGGCACTCGACCAGGCGCAGGTTCTTCTTGGCCGCGAAGCGGTGGCGCGCCTCCTCGTCGAAGCCGGGGGCGAGCAGCACCTCGACGAACAGGTCGGCCATGGCGGCGGCGAGGCGGCCGTCCACGGGGCCGTTGACGGCGATCACCGAGCCGAACGCGGACACCGGATCGGTCGCCAGGGCGCGCTCGTAGGCGGCGGTGAGATCCGCGCCGCGGCCGATGCCGCAGGGGTTGTTGTGCTTGACGATCACCACCGTGGGCTCGGCGAACTGTGCCGCCATCTTGCGCGCCGCGTCGGCGTCGAGCAGGTTGTTCCAGGACAGCTCCTTGCCGGCCAGCTGCCGGTAGCCGCCGAGCGCGCCGCCGGCGGCGACGAAGGCACCGGCGGCCGGCGTGGCCGGCGCGGCCGTCACCGAGTAGACGGCGCCGCCCTGGTGCGGATTCTCGCCGTAGCGCAGCTCGTCGGTGCGCTCGAGCTCGAGAACCAGCCGGGCCGGAAAGGCGACGCCCGCCGCGGCGGGCGCGGCGGCAGTGCCGGCCGCGGGCGCCGCGGCGACGCCGGCGGCACCCGCCGCGGCGCTGGCGACGGCCGCGACGTGGCGGCCGAGCCATTCGGCCACGGCGGCGTCATAGCTCTGGGTGTGGCGGAAGGCTTTGGCCGCCAGCTCGCGGCGCAGCGTCTCGGGCACCACGCCGTCGCTCGCCGACAACGCTGCCAGCAGGCGCGTGTAGTCGGCGGGCTCCACCACCACCGCGACGCCGGCGAAGTTCTTGGCCGCCGCCCGCACCATCGCCGGGCCGCCGATGTCGATCTTCTCGATCACCTCGTCGAACGTGGCGGCGGGGTCGGCGGCGGTCTCGCGGAACGGGTACAGATTGACGATCACCAGGTCGATGCGGTCGATCACGTGCGCGGCCAGCTGCTCGATATGAGCCGGTGTCGAGCGGCTGGCCAGGATGCCGGCGTGGATGCGCGGATGCAGCGTCTTGACGCGCCCGTCGAGGATCTCGGGGAAGCCGGTGACATCGGAGACGGCAACCGCCGGGACGCCGAGCTGGCGAAGATAGGCGAGGGTGCCGCCGGTCGAGACGATCTCGATCCCGAGGCTCTGCAGACCGTGGGCAAGCTCGGCCAGGCCGCTCTTGTCGAAGACGGAAACCAATGCGCGGTGCGCCGGCAGCATGATGGCGTGCTCCTTGGTGCGGTCCGCGGCGGACGGGAGCGGGGCGATTCGCGAGCAGTCAGCCCCGCCCGGCATCCGCCGGACCTGGGTTCAGTGTCCAGACGACGGTAGATCGGGTCCCGGCCTGACCGGGACTTCGGCCGGGGGGAACGGGCGGCCGAGGGAGGCCGCGCCCGCGGCGTCAAGGACCGGTCGCGGTCAGCGGCGGCGGACCGGCGCGCGGCAGCAGCAGCAACCGCGTGCCGCCGGCCGGCAGGCCCGACCGTTCGTCGCCGCCTCCCGCCCGGAGCCAAATGTATCGCAGGACCAGCGCCACGTCCGTCACCGCGTGGCTGAAGGCGACTGACGCCACGCCGAACGCGGTCGAGCGGTCGTCGAAGCGTCCTATCCCGGAGGCGAAGTCGATCTTGCGGTACTCGAGGCCGATCAGCGGGTAGAGGCCGCGCCCGCGGCGCAGCGTGTCCGCGAGCAGCTCGGCGACGTCCGGCGCGCGCTCGAGGCCCGGGCGAATGCCGTAGAAGATCAGCGGGAAGCGCGGCTCGGCCGTCTCGGCGTAGCGGAGGAAGTCGACGAAGTAACGCCCCGCCTCCGGGTCCGCCTGGGAGCTCGCCAGGGGGTTGTTGGCGTCGGCCATGAAGTGCGCCGCGACGCCCATCCGGAAGACGATGTCGTCGAACGAATGGTGCACCCGGATCGCCGCCACCGCCTGCGCCACCGCCTCCTCGAGCGCCACGTCGAGGCTGCCCCCGCCGTCCGCGTCCTTGCGGTGCCGGGAGCCGTCGGAGTCGTCGAACGGCTCGATCACCCCCGCGAGGTAGGCGCCGCGCCGCTTGATCAGCTGGCGGGCAAGGTCCGGAGGCGCCAGCCGTGCCGCCTCCCACGCGATCGTCTGGTGCGTCTTCGGAGTCCAGGCGCGGGCCGGCGCGGCGGCCGGCCAGAGCGCCACCGCCGCGGCGCAAGCCATCACCGCCAGCCAAGTCCAGGATCCCAGGGATCGGTTGCTCGCCATTCGGGCACTATTCTACAGAGGAACAACCGTCACGGGGCGCCCAGCGGTGCAGCTCGCCGACGCTGCCGGTGACGAGGAGTGTGCCGTGCCCCCTGCCATCATCCACCAACTCGACGTGACCGGCACCTTCTGCCCGCTGCCCATCCTCCTCGCGGCGCGAGAGATGCTCCGCCTCACCCCCGGGGACCGGCTGGAAGTCATCGGCGACGACCCAGGCATCCTCGAAGACATGCCCGTCTGGTGCCAGCGCGCCGGCCACCGCCTCCTCGACATCTCCGAGCAGCAAGGCAAGATCGTCTCCCTCATCGAGAAGGGCGCCGCAGCCCTGGGAACCCCCGGGCGCCGCCGCGGAGGCGCAGCCCGAGCGGCCGGCGGGGCCGGCGCCACCCGGGGCAAGCGGCGCCCGGCCAAGCAGGGGAGCTAGCGGGAGCGCCGAGCCGGCCGGGAAGACCGCCGAGAGGCCGGCTGCCATCGCGGGTTCCGGATGGGCTCATCCCTCAAGGCCAGCGTAACCGCATATCCGCCTAACCCGCCTGTTTCCAGCTACTTGAAACCAGCCTCCCCGCCGCGGCCGGCGCAACCTTGACGGCAGCCCCTGACTGCTGCTAGAAACAAGCCCCTTCGGGGGGCTCCCATCTCCCAGCCCAGGTAGCTCAGTTGGTAGAGCACGTGACTGAAAATCACGGGGTCGGCGGTTCAATTCCGCCCCTGGGCACCACGTAAATCTCTCAAGACAACGTATTTATCGTACAGTTTGGTCTCAATGCCGCAGCGAGTCTAATGGTTGGGTAAGCGCTGGGTAAGCAGTCGCAATCTTGTTCTGGCGTGCTGGAGCGTGGCATTGGGCGCCAGTGTGCGAAACGCCAGCGAGAACCAAGGGCAGGTAGTGGGGGTAGGATAGCAGCCGCCCCGCCCGCTACGGTTCGTGACCGCGCAAGGCCGTGCGGAGGAACAAGAGCGTGTGGCTTTCAAGTGTTGCGGGGGTCAGTTGTTCGAGGTTGTAGTGGAGGGGTTTGCCCCCATGGATAGCGTTCAGGACTAGAACCTGCTTCCTGCGAAAATCGGCGCGGTAGGTCAGGCCGACCGAGATCTCCCTGTTCGCCCCATGGTGAGCCCACAAGGTGATCTCGTGCGGCCCGCTGCTCTCATCTTTGACCTCGACCTCGAAGGACACACCAGCCGATGGATCCTTAGGAACCCGCCAGAAAATCGGGAGGATCTCGCTCTGTGCCAAGCGACGAAAGCCGCTCAAGAACTGCTGAAGCTCTCTATGCTCTTCAGACTGGCCGCCAGGGAGAGAACCTTGGTTGTTCTGACGCTCTGCAAACAGCTTGGCAACTTCGTCATCGAAGGAGGACATAGCGGAAGGATCGTAGCATGGCACTAGGCTAGGCACCCACGGCAGCAGCCGCAGTCGCCGGTGGTGCAAGGGCAGGCGAAGGCTACTGCTGCCGAGAGCGCGTGTTACCCTGCGACCATGAGACTCACGGTCGAGCTTGACCGAGAGGCTGGTGGCCGCTGGATCCGCGGAGGTCGTCGATCTGACAGGAAATTCGACAACGATGGCGCCGCCATGAGTTTCGAGCGCCTCCCCGCTCACGTCGTCGAGTGAAGGATGACGGATTTCGAGAAGTTCCAAGAAGCCGCCCTCAAGAACCTGAGGAAGGCTGCGCAGGAAGGCTCAGTCGACCACCTCTGGCAACACAATCGGGCGCTAGGAGCCTGCGCGGCAGGAAACGGCTGTTCCGAGGGGGGGATGGGGTAGACTTCGCTATGCCCACCTCGTTTCGGCCGTACGCTCCTGACCAGTCGTTGCTGCTGCCGCCGTCCCCGCGGGACTGGTTGCCCGAGGGT
>DATNKH010000403.1:0-4235 GCA_035603475.1 Thermoanaerobaculia bacterium | reverse complement strand
CCGGTCGTACCGCACCCGCCGCGCACCTGCCGCCTGCCGCGACACGTGCGCGCGCCTGCCGGTCGCGTCGAGCAGCCAATCGGCCTCCAGCACGCCGGCCGGCGGCTCTGCTGAAGCGCTCCCTCTCCTGGCGCCGACCGTGCGGCCCAGCTCGATCTGCCAACTGCCGCCGGCACCGAGGGCGCCGCCGCTCTGGCGGGACCGCACGCAGCGCTCGACCCGGCAGCCCCAGCGCCACTCCGCCCCTGCCTGGCAGGCGGCCTCGGCCAGCCGTGCCTCGAAGCGCCCACGGTCCACGTGCCAGCCCGGTCCCTGCGGTGCCGCCAGGAAGGCCCGTTCGACGGACCGCGCGGCGCCCCACCACGAGCGGTTCCCCTGCGAGCGGAGGTGTCCGTCGCGGTCCAGGACGCTTTCGAGCCCGAGGTGCCGCAGCAGGGGTGTGAGGCCCGGCGGCAGCGTCTCCCCGACCTTGCAGGCCGGGCCCTCGCGGCTCTCGAGTACCGTCACTCGCACGCCGCGCCGGGCCAGGACCAGGGCCGCCACCGCGCCGGCAGGACCGCCGCCGACGACGGCCGCGCTCGGAGCCGCCGCTGCCATTCCGGTCCCCGGCCCCCTGCTAACGGCGGTCCTGCCCGAGGTCGCGCCGGTGCGGATGGACGACCTCCTCGGGACGCGTCTCCAGCTCGGCCTCCAGGTCGGCGAGCGGAGCCGCGGCGGCCCGCAGCAGCCTGGTCTCCGGCTCTTCCAGCCCCTCGACCATCAGCAGCTGGCGCCAGGTCGGGTCGGCATTGCTGAACGACGGGTCGCGGCCCGTCTCCACCCAGTAGCGCGCGGGCAAGCCCGGCGCCGTTTCCCCCGGCGGCGCTCCATGCTCGGTGACGATGCCCATCAGCGACCAGTCCTGGACCATGTTGTTGCGCCGCTCGTTGCTGCTGGCGCCTTGGATGTCGCGCAGCCAGAACTGGCGCCTGGCGAAGTTCTTGAGCCGCTGGACGCCGCTCAGCCGCGGGTCGGTGGCCTGTGCGAAGGCGTTCTGGCTGAGCACGTCGTTGGGTACGCGCGCCGCCCAGAACGAGGGCAGCGGCAGGTAGGTCGAGGAGTCGTAGCCCGCCAGGCAGCTGGCCTCGTCGGTCTGCCAGGGAATCCCCAGCCAGCGGGTGAGGGTCCCCGGGCCGCTCGCCGCGAGCGGTCCCTCCTCGCCCAGGCAGACCTCCGGCGTGAGCACCGCCCCGAAATCGTCGCGGGGCGACTCTCCGAGCGGCAGGATCCGCAGCCGGTAGAGCAGGCCGCCGGCCTCCTGGGGCGGGCGCCACATCCGCGGCACCCGCAGCGGCCAGGTGAGCTCGATCCCCGGATGGAAGGGACCGCCCAGGCAGTCCTCGAGGGCCGCGCGGTCGAGCGCCGCCGGCCGTTTGGCAAGCGGCAGCTCGTCGAGGCCGCGGGGCGGCTCGCGCCGCTCCCCCGGCACGAACTCGCCGGCCGCCCACTGCCGCAGCCGGCCGAACTGGGTCACGGTCAGAGCCAGCTCGTCGATGGCGATGTACTTGAACTCGCTGAAGCCGTCGCCGTAGAACGGCGGCAGGTGAGCCGGCTGCGGCGGGGGCAGCCGGGTGCGGGAGCCCGGGCTGTCCCAGGGCGGCGGCGGCTGGCGAAAGAGCTTGAAGACCCGCTCGCGCTCGGATCTCGCGGCAGGTCCCGGGTCGGCCAGGCGCGCCAGCCGCGCGGGCTCCAGCAGGTCGCCCGGCGAGCCGGGGCCGAACAGGAGATAGGCCCCCTGGTTGACCCACTGGCTGCTCACCAGCCGCTCGAAGATGGGGAACACATCCTCCCAGAAGCTCACCGGGGGTGGCGGCGGAAGCTGCGGCTCCGGCCATTGGCGGCGGAACAGGTCGTAGACCACGTCGTAGAGCGTGACCACGGCATGGAGGCCCGGCCCGAAGTTCGGCGGCGCCACGGCCACCATCGCCGGCTCGGCGGTGAGCACCCTGCCGTCCGCGAGCTTCACGGTCGCCCGCACGGGTCCGTCGGCGACGTCGTCGAACCAGCCCTCGTTGTTGGCGAAGGTGGTGGCCGGCTGGCGGAACGCGGACTCCGAGCGGCCGTCTCCTCCGAGCACCAGCAGCCGTCCCCGGTCGTCGGTGCGCAGCTCGCCGAGCGGCACCTGGAAGGGCGCGGCGTCCCCGAAGCGGATGAAGCCCTGATCGAAGCGGTAGCGCGGACCGTTCTGCTCCCGCCCGGCGATGTCGACGGCGCCGGGATCGATCACCAGCCCCTGCCGCGACGCGCCGGCGATGGCGGCATTGCGGAGGGTGGTGGAGAGCGCGTACTGCTTGAGATCCATGGCGTTGGCGAACTTGTACCAGCCGGCCTTGCGGTTCGCGAGGTGCACCTGCCAGGCGATCTCGGCATCGTCCGCGGTGACCTCCTGGACGACGTTGCCGGCCTGGTCGTAGCCGTAGATGCGGAACCTGGCCGCCTCCTTGCGCACCTGCCCACGGCGGTTCTTGAACCCTTCGGGGCCCGGATCGGCCGCCCGCCCCGGCACCTCCGGCCCGACGTAGTACTGGTCGGCCGGCGCGTTCCCGATCCGGGCGATGCCGACCGCGGGGTGGATGACGCAACGTACGACGCGCTGCTCTTCCGCCATGGACTCCTCCCTTGCGACAAGCCTCCTGGCACCCTCGATCCAGGGTGCGCCGGCGCAAGCGCCGCGCCAGCCAGCGGCGACGATATTTCGCCAATCCTACACGAGGCTGGGCCGCCGGGGAGCGAGGCGACGAGCGTCGTGGTCGTCGCCCAAGGCGGCCGTCGCCCGTGACTACTCGCGCGGGTGGGGCGGGTGGACACCCAACGGGTGGGGAAGAGTCCTTGGCGGCGCTCGGCGGCGCTCGGCCGCCCACCCGGACGGGGGACGCGGGCCGGCTCGCCGCTGCCTAGGCTCGGGACAGCGCCGGGCGCGTTGCCGGCGCTACCATCGGAAGGAGGGTAGGGCGATGGCATCCAGACTCCGCACCATCGTGATCGGCACGGCTCTGACCGAGGCCTCGGATCAGCTCGTGCGCAACGGCCTGCGAGTGGCGCGCGCGGCGGGGGCCAGGCTCCGCCTGGTGCACGCCTTCCAGTCGCCGCTGGCCTATGCCGGGGAAGATCCGTCCGTCTACGGTCCGGAGCTGATCGAGGGCAAGCGCGAGGGTCGGCGCGCCCGCCTCGACGCCCAGGTGGCGAAGCTCGGGATTCGCCCCGAGGAGCTGGCGGGCAGCAGCGTGATCCATGGGGCACCCCACTTCGCGCTGGCGGAGGCCGCGGCGGCGGCGGGTGCCGACCTCATCGTGGTCGCCGCGGCCGAGAGCTGGGGGCGCCTGGCGACGCTGCTCGGCTCCACGGCGGATCGCCTGGTCCGCATCGCCTCCTGCCCCGTGCTGGTGATCCGCGGTCCGCTCGCCGTGCCGCCGCGCCATGTGCTGGTAGGCGTCGACCTGTCCCCGATCTCCGGCGAGGCGCTGGTGAAGGGCCTCGAGATCGTCGGCAGTCTCGGCAGTCTCGGCAGCGGGGGCGCCCCGGGTGGCCCGCGGGCTGACGCGGGCACGGCGATGGCGGATTGGCGAGGGCCCGGCGAAGCCGGCGTGGCGCAGGCCCTGCTCGTCGTCGAGACCGAGCCGCCGCTGCCCGACCAGCTCGGGGACCGGAGCGCGCCGCCGTTCATGCCGATCGCGCCGATCGCGCCGATTGCGCCGGCGACCATCGCGGCGCTGGATCGGTTCGTGGCCGAGAACAGCCCGCCGGGATGGCAGGTGACGCCTCTGATCCGCAGCGGGACCCACGCCGCGGGCAAGATCCTCGAGATGTCCGAGGACCTCGAGAGCGATCTCCTCGTCGTCGGCAGTCACGGGCGCGAGGGCTTCTCGCGGCGCCTGCTCGGCAGCGTCGCCGAGATGGTGCTGCGCCACTCGGCGATCAGCGTGCTGGTGGTCCCGCCCGCCGCTGCCGGCGCCGCCGCCATGGCCGCCGCCGGCGCCGACACTGCTGCCAGCGCCACGGGCGCCGCCGTCGCCGCCAGCCGCGCGGCCGCGGCCGCTCACCCGCGAGGGTAGCGTGGCCCCGGGTGGCCGCTGCCTGCCCCCCCGGGGCGGCGGTGCGGCGGCCCGCCCGGCGGCGGCGGCGCCCCCACCCCCGTGGGCGTGGCTCCCCGGGCCGCCTCTCGCCATACAATGACGCCAGTTGGCTGGGACGCTTGG
>DATNKH010000402.1:0-5276 GCA_035603475.1 Thermoanaerobaculia bacterium | reverse complement strand
GGCGACCAGCTCGCGGCGCAGGGCGCGGAGTGGCCCGGGCTCCATCTCGGGCTCGGGCACGAGCTCGGGCTCCATCTCGGGCCGGTCTTGGGCGGCGGCACCGCCGTGACGCGCCGGCGGGCATGGGAAGGAAGGCGCCGCCGGGCTCGAGGGCGGCGGCGGCGGCGGCGCCGAGCGCACGGCGAAGCCGGCCAGCGCGAACTCGGCGATGGCCGGCACCTTGTGATAGGCGGACGCCCGGTACTCCACCTCCTTGCCGAGCAGCGCCGCGGCGATCATCACGTGGGCGCGGTCGGTGCGCACCAGCGCGGCGGACGCGATGCGCTGCAGCCAGGACCGCAGCGTCGGCAGCAGCGCCGAGATGTCCACGTTGTCCGCGGGCACCGGGAATGCCGAGCTCGCCTCGCGATCGGTGCGGTAGGCGTGCAGCACGCCGTCGCCGGACGCCGCGAAGGGGGTGTAATCGAAGAAGAAGGCGCAGTCGTGGGCGAGGCGCGCGTCGCAGAGGCCGCGGATCTGGCTCCAGGATTCCCGCTCGCGCGCAAAGACCACCGCGCGGCTCCGCCCGAGGACGTCGCGCACCGTCTCCTCGGAGGGGTCGAAGGAGGAAGGCAGCACCACGACGCGAGCGAAGCGCATCTCGGCCAGGGCCAACACCCGCGGCATGATCTCGTGAAACCAGCGGCACCAGGCGCCGCCGCCCGAGATCACCGCCAGCTCGCCGCCCGCCGCGGCGACCTCCTCGAAGCCGATCTCCCGGTAGTCGAGGCCGGCCAGCAGCCGGCGGGTGCCGGCCTGGATCAGCTCGTCGCCGCGATTGCCGACGCCGCGCACATAGGTGAAGCCGGCGGGCTCCGTGCCCAGGGCCGCCAGCAGCTCGCACCGGCTGCGCGCGAGCGCCTGCCGGTGATCCGCGGGCGGCGAGAAGGCCCGCGGCTCGCCGGACTGCTGCGGGCGTGGCATGCCGCGGGGCTACGCCGTGTTGTCGAGGAAGGGCTTGAGCTTGGTGGCCCTGCTGGGGTGCCGTAGCTTGCGTAGCGCCTTGGATTCGATCTGCCGAATGCGCTCGCGCGTGACGTTGAAGGAGCGGCCGACCTCCTCGAGCGTGTGCTCGGAGCCGTCGCCGACGCCGAAGCGCATCTTCAGCACCAGCTCCTCGCGCGGCGTCAGCGTCTTGAGCACCTTGCGGGTCTGGTCCTTGAGGTTGGCGAAGATCACCGACTCGATCGGCGAGATCGCGTTCTTGTCCTCGATGAAGTCGCCGAGGTGCGAATCTTCCTCTTCGCCGATCGGCGTCTCGAGCGAGATCGGCTCCTGCGCGATCTTCATGATCTTGCGCACCTTCGAGGCGGGCAGGTCCATGCGCTCGCCGATCTCCTCGGCGGTCGGCTCGCGCCCCAGCTCCTGCACCAGCGAGCGGCTGGTGCGGGTGAGCTTGTTGATCGTCTCGATCATGTGCACCGGGATGCGGATGGTGCGCGCCTGGTCCGCGATGGCGCGGGTGATCGCCTGCCGGATCCACCAGGTGGCATAGGTCGAGAACTTGTAGCCGCGCCGGTACTCGAACTTCTCGACCGCCTTCATCAGGCCGATGTTGCCTTCCTGGATGAGGTCGAGGAACTGCAGCCCCCGGTTGGTGTACTTCTTGGCGATCGACACCACCAGCCGGAGGTTGGCGACGATCAGCTCTTCCTTGGCGCGCTCGCAGGTCGCCTCGCCCTGGCGGATCTTCTCGATGGTGGAGGCGATCTCGGCGTGGGTGGTGCCGTAGCGCTCCTCGACCTCGCGCAGGTTGACGCGGTACTTCTCGATGCGCCGCCGGTGCAGCGCCTTCAGGTCCTCGTTGGTCTCGCGCTTGAGCGCCGTCTGGGCGCGCTTGATGTCCTGCTCGAAACGCGAGAACTGCTTGTCGATGTCCTTGAGGAACTCGACCAGCCGGTTGCGCGTCTGGACGCTGAAATCGATGGTGCGGATGTCCTTCGCGATCTTGGCCACCAGGCGGTCGATCTCGCGCTCGATCTCGAGATACTTCTCGCCGTCCGGCTTGCAGCGCTTCTGCCGCTTGCGCAGCTCCTGGATGTCGTGGTCGTTGGCGGCGATCTGCTCGAAGATCTTGAGGTTGCCGCGAATGCGGTCGGAAGCCTTGGGATCGAGCGGCTCGTCGGGATCGGCCGACACCAGCTCGCGCAGGATGCGCTTGTCGCGGGCCGCCATCTCGTTCAGGCGCAGCAGCTCGCGCAGCACCACCGGGTTCTCGCACAGCGCTTCGTAGATCGTCCACTCGCCCTGCTCGATGCGCTGGGCGATCTCGACCTCGCCCTCCCGGTCGAGAAGCGGTACGGTCCCCATCTCGCGCAGGTACATGCGCACCGGGTCGTTCGTCTTCTCGTGGGTCGTGAGGCCGAACTCGGTGGTCTCGTCCTCTTTCTTGTCGAACTCGGTCGAGCTCGACTCGAAGTCGTCGCGGTTCTGGTAACGCTCGGGCCGGTCGATGACGTCGATGCCGAGATCGGCGAAGCGGATGTAGATCTCGTCCAGCTCGTCGGGGAGGCTCACCACTTCCTCGGGCAGGCTCTCGTAGATCTCATCGTAGAGGAGATAGCCCTTCTCTTTCCCCAGCTCGATCAGCTGCTTGACCGTGGTGTACTTGTCTTCGACTGGGGTCAGGTTCGAAATGGCCAATGGGTTCTCCTCTCTTCGACCGGCATAGACTCAAGCGGAAACGGCAGCTGAAACCGATGCAACCGACACGCCACGACGAGCGGCCTCGACGACGTCGGCGGTCTCGGCGATCTCGGTGATCTCAGCCCGGCCCCCTGCGCTCGCCGGGGTCCCCGCGGTCGCCGGGTCCGCGGTCCCTGGGTGCCCGGTCCCCGGGTGCCCGGTCCCCGGGTCGAACTCCCTGCAAGCTCTGACTCACGCTGGTCCTCTCTTCCACGAGGCTCGCGAGCCGCGCCTGGTCTCCCCGGCGCTGCGCCTCGACGATCTCGCTCTGCAGCTCCCGCAGCCGCGTCTGGCGCCAGCGGCGAATCAGCTTGTCGAAGGACTCGGAGAGCCGCGCCTTGCCCGGCTCTGCCCGCTCTTCTGCCAAAAGCTGGGCCAGCCGCTCAACCGTTGCCGGCTGCGAGGCCACCTGGGCGAGCACGGCACGAGCAGTCACCGCCTGAGCCCCTCCTTCGGCATATAGAGTGCAACAGGTGCTGTAAATATTCCTGCATTCTGGGTCCAGGAAGACTTCCGGCGGGGGCAGCTCGCCGATCGGCGGCAGGGTCGGCGGTGCCGACGACTCGCCTTCGCCCTCCTGCAGCAGGCCCGCCAGTATCTCCTCTTCGACGCTCCGCACCAGGCGGGGACCGTATCCGGAAGTCCCGGTGGACCCGGCCCCCGCCGCCTCGGAGACCCCGCGCCAACCCTTCAACTCCTTGAGCCGACTCAAAAATTCCTTCTCCGGCACGCCCAGCATCTCGGCCGCCCGGCGGGCGTACTCGTGGCGCATCAGGGGGTCGCGGATCGGTTCGAGCAGCGAGGCGACGGCGCCGGCCTGGGTCGCCTTCAGCCTGGCGCTGGCCATCGGAGCCGGGATGGCGCGGCGCAGCTGCAGCACCACGGCGTCCTCGGCGGCGTCGATCGCGGCGGCCACCGCCGGCTCGCCGCTCGCCAGCCGCAGCGAGTCGGGGTCGTGCCCCTCCCCGAAGCGGGCGCGCAGGACTCCGAGGCCCTCGGCGAGCAGGATCGGCAGGGCGCGCTCGAAGGCGGTCTCGCCGGCGGGATCGCCGTCATAGGCAACCACCACCTCGTCGGCGTATCGCGCCAGCAGCCTCGCCTGCTCCTGGGTCAGGGCAGTGCCCATGCCTGCGACCGTCCCCGACCGCCCGCTGGCGACGGTGGCGATGACGTCGAAGTAACCCTCGACCAGCACGGCGCGGCGTTCCTCGCGGATCTCCTGGCGCGCCTGGAAGAGGCCGTAGAGCAGGTGCCCCTTGTGAAAGCGCTCGGTCTCCACGGTGTTGATGTACTTGGCCTTGTCGTCGCCCAGGGTGCGCCCACCGAAGCCGACCAGCCGCCCCGACTGGTTGTGGATGGGGAACATCAGCCGGTGGCGGAAGCGGTCGTAGGGGCGGCCATCGTCGTTGCGGCCGACCAGGCCCGCCGCCTCGAGGTCGGCGAGCGCCACGCGCGGCGTCAGCGCATTGGTCAGCCCCTGCCAGCCGTCGGGGGCGTAGCCGAGACCGAAGCGCTCCACGAGCTCGGCCGAGACCCGCCGGCCGGCGAGGTAGCCCTGGGCCGTGGCGGACCTGCGCAACTGGTCGGCGAAGAAGCGCGTTGCCGCGGCCAGCGCCCCTTCGAGGTCCCGCTCGGGCGCGCCGCCGGCGCGGACGGCGCGCGACGGCAGCGGGATGGCGTAGCGCTGGGCGAGCGCCTCGATCGCCGCCGGGAAGTCGTCGCCGGTCGCCAGCATGTGCAGCTTGATGGCGTCGCCGCCGGCGCCGCAGCCGAAGCAGTAGAACAGCCCCTGCACCGGGTCGACGCTGAACGACGGCGTCTTCTCCTTGTGCAGCGGGCAGAGTCCCTGGTACCGGCGGCCGGCCTTCCGCAAGCGGGTGTGATCGGAGGCGATGGCCACGATGTCCACCGCATCGCGCACCGCCTGGACCAGCTGCGGGGTGAGGCTGACGTTACCTAGGGGCATGGTCGGAGAGTCCACACAGCGCGGTAGTGGGTCAGTTTCCCGCGGCTTCCCTTTGGGCGAGGGGCCAAAGTCTATGAGCCCCAGGAGCCTGGGCCCCTCGCCCAAAGGGAGGCCGAGGGAGACTGACCCACTACCAACAGCGCGCCCCTACCGGGCATTTCTAGGAACCGCCCGGGCCGTCGCGCAGGGTCACCACCGTCGCGCCGTTGCCGCCCTCGTCCGGGGCGCCGGCATGCGCTTCCCTGACCGCGGCGTGGCTCCGCAGGTGCTCGCGGATCGCCTGGCGCAGGCGGCCGGTGCCGTGGCCGTGGATCACCCTCACCTGGCGCCGCGAGGCCAGCAGTGCGCGGTCGAGATAGCTGTCGAGCTGCTCGAGGGCGGGCTCGACGCGCACGCCGATCAGGTTGATCTCGGACGGCACCGCCGCGGCCTCGTCCAGGTCCCGTGATGCCGCGGCGGCGGCGCCGCGCGGGCGCGCTCGTGCGGCGGCGGCCGCGGCGCGGACGGCGGCACCGTGGACACCGGCGGCGGGCGCGGCGGCGGCAGTCACCGCCGCCACCGCCGCGGCCGCCGTCGCGGGCACCAG
>DATNKH010000401.1:0-3703 GCA_035603475.1 Thermoanaerobaculia bacterium | reverse complement strand
GGCTCGCCTGGTGGAACCAGGTCATGGCGGAGACGCCGCAGGACGGTCGCGCCGATCCAGCCGGTGAGAGCGAGCGTGCTGCCGGCCTGCTCAACCGGATGGCCGAGGCCCCGGCGGGCGCCGAGATCCGCGAGCGCATGGCCGCCTTGTTGCGGATCGCGGACGCGTCCGCCATGGCTGATCTGCTCTGGGAAGCGGTCACTGGCCTGAAGGAGGCGGCTCGCCCGAGGACTGCCCTGCTGCTGCTGTTGAGCGACCTGGGAGAGGATGACGCTCTTCGCCATCTCTTCCGCCACGCCGGTGGTCATCGTAAGTACCTGGTGGCCTTCACCGCCCTCGCGTCCCGCGCACGCTCGGAACCGTCGGCCAAGCTGCACGCCGCGATTCATCACAACCTGCAGACGCTGCGCGACCTCAAGGACAGGCCGTTCAAAGACTTCGCCGAGAGGCTGACGGCGAAGCTACAGTACGTTCCGGCCCGCGTGCGACTGGATGCCGCGGAGATCCTCGAGCAAAGCGACCAGCCGGGCACCTACATCTTGGTGGTCTCTCTGGAGCCGGACGAGACCGATCCGCCGCTCTCCTTGAGCGTCGAGCTGAGCCCCGAGGGGGATTTTGTCGAAGCCGCCAAAGGATCGGGCTCGCAGCAGGTGGTGCGTGAGGGTGAGAGCCCGCTGTTCGACCGGCGCGAGCTCGAGTTCAAGCTGCGGCCCCAGGGCGCGGCGGCGTCCCACGTGGCGTTGCGCGTGACCGGCGAGACGGCGAGCGGCCAGCAGATCGAAGGCACCCATCGGCGCTTGGTCCGCCTCGGCACCGAAGCGCCGTTCCAGCCGCTGCCGATCGATGAGCTGCTCGAGATCTACAGCGGCTGCGACGCGAAGCCGGTGAGTGGTCCTGCCTTCGTCGGCCGAGAAGAAGAGCTGGAAATCTTGAGACGTAGCGTGGCGCGCGACGGCCCCGGAGCCATGATTGTCTATGGGGTGCGGCGCCTGGGAAAGACCTCGTTGCTCGATGAGCTGCGCCGCCGCAACTGCCTCACCTCTCGTCCAGACTCTCAGACCCTCTTCCTGGCCATCCCGATGGACGAGTTCAACCCGCGCGACGAGACGCGCCCCTTCCTGGGCCTGCTGCTCGAGCACATCAAGATGGAGGTCCGCGAGGAAGCGAAGAACGCCGGGTTCAGAAGCTTCCTGGCAAGGCTCGGCATCTCGGCAAGCCAACTCCAAGCCGCGGGCCAGCTCGACGGCCTGGAAGGTGGCTCGTTCCTGGTCCAGCTGCGCCGCTACGTGCAGCGGCTGCGTGAGCTGAGCGGCGGCCGGGTGCACCAGGTCGTGCTCGTGCTGGATGAGTTCGACAAGCTTCTGGAGCGCTACCACAGCGGCTTCGAAGCCGACGTCGAGATGCTCACCAACCAGCTGCGCAAGGCGGCCACCGAGGAGCCGGACCTCGGCCTGGTCCTGGCTGGCTCCGACCTGATGCGGTGGCTGTTCGATGGCTACCGGAATGCGATGTTCGGCTCCGCCCAACGTCTGTCACTAGAGTGCTTCATCGGCGAGAGGCATCGGGACGCGGCGCGGAGCATCGTGGCTCCCGAGGGCCTCGGGCACCGGCTGCACTTTTCCGAGCCGGTCATCGACGACATCGTACGCATCACGGGCGGACACCCTCTGTACATGCGTATGGTAGCTTGTGCAGCTGCCTTCCTGAGCCGCTACCAGCGGGTCAGCCGCGGCACGATCATCGAGGCCGTTCAGTCCCTGTTACGCAACCGGGTGCTGCAAGGGTACGTGGCGGAGCTGGCCCACCAGGTGTACCAGCAGGTCCAGGTTCTGCGGCTACTGCCACAGCCTGACTGTGCCCTGGCTGAGCTTCTCCTGCTACAGCTGGCGCGTCACACGGAGCTCGAGCGCTCGTGGACCAATTGGCAGACGGTCGTCGACGATGACCGGCTCAAGTCCATTCGCCCGGAGAAAACCTGGGTACGGCTGCGCCAGGTTCTGGCCGATGCCAAGCTCATCGAACCCAACGCGAGGCGTCTCTGGGGATTCCGCTTCCCCATCGTGGGAGAGCGCTTGCGGATCGGGCTCGAGGTCGAGTTCGACCGCCTCCAGGCCATGGTGGAGCTGAGCCACGAGGCGCGTGGGCGAGAAATGCGATGATCGCTGAACAGGTCGCCAGGCGAGTCGTCTCCGTGCTGCAGGAACAGCATGCGCCTTGCTTCCTGCTGGAGGTTCCGCCGGGCTGCGAGGAACCGGACGTCGTCGCCGAAGTGTGGCGCCTGGTTCAGCGGAGCTTGGATCTCGTCGCCCCGTGCTCCTATGTCACGGTCAACGAGGTTGCGGACGAGCAGGATCTTGTGGACCTGCTGATCCGCGGCTGGTTGGAAAGCGACCCTGCCCTGGAGGATCATTGGCGCCATCGTCGCGGTGCCGCCGCGGGTCTGCCCACACCGTTGAAGCTCAAGGCCTTCGTCACCGACTGCGTAGCGATCTTGGGACGGCGCCGCATCGCGCTCATCGGGCGCTTCGACAAGATCTTCGAGCGTATGTCGAGCGAGCTCCTGGCAGTGATGCTCTCGCTCGAGAGCTCGCGGCTGCTGTCGACGATCAACGCTTCGCCGCTCGATTACCAGGTGCTGTATCAGCGTCGCAGCCGGCGTCAGCCGGGCTTCACCTCGGACTACGGGACCACTCATGCCAAGCTAAGGCTGGGTGCGCTGCCACGCGACGAAGCGCTCCGCCGATGGCGGGAGATCCACAGCCTACCCGACCCCGAGGGGGGCCGTACGGCGGCAGCCTACTTCTCGACCGCGTTCAACCTCTCCGGTGGGCTCCCCGTCGCTTTCGCCAGGGCCGCGAACCTTGCAGTGACCCAGCTGCCACTGCCGCCGGACCTGCGCCCGTACCGGGCGATGCTTACCCGCGACCTGCCCACGGCCTTCGCCCGCCTCCTGCGCTTCGATGACGAAGACGCCCGGCCGCGCCTGATCGAGGCGGTGGCCAGGATGCATCTCGGGACAGCCGAAGTAGACCACCGTAGGTTCGTCGACGACCACCGCTGGCGTGATCTGCTGCTGGTAGAGGCCAACGGGCAGCTTGGTCAAGGCCAGCCTGGCCTGCGCACCGAAGCGCTCGGCAGGATGGCGCTGGAGCTGCTGCGCCAGGAGGGCAGCGCCAGGTCCGCCGAGGTGACACCGGAGAGGCTCTATCGCCACAAGGAGTTCAAGGCTTGCTGTCTTGCGCTCGAGCAGAGAGAAGCGCCTCCGGAGCGGCTGCTGTTTCGTGCCGCCCAGATGCTCTTCGAGATCTTCGGAGACGCGCCTGGCAACCTGTACTTCGGTCCTGAGGTCCGGTGGCACCACATCCAGCAGCTGGCGCAGGGGGCGGCCGAGGCCGCGCCGAGCGAGCCCAGCCGGCTGGAGTTCGAGCGCTGGGCGCGCATCGCGGGCATCCTCGGCACCGCTCCGAGCGGGCACCACCTTAGCGGGATCGCGCGCGCCGATGCTGGTCGCGAGGAGCTCGAGAACGAGGCAATCCGGCTCGCCATCCGGGTGATGGCGGTGGAGCGGGATCGCAATCCCGTGACCGCGGCCTATGCGGCGATTCCCCTGATCGAAGACGTGCTCCGTCTCTACGTGACCCGCGTGCTCGCGCTGCCCGCCAACGGGTCTGCCTTCACGTCGCTGAGCGAAGCGCAGCTGCAG
>DATNKH010000400.1:0-5260 GCA_035603475.1 Thermoanaerobaculia bacterium | reverse complement strand
CTTGGCCATCGCCGCCGAGAAGGTGACGCCGGCGGCGATCAATTTCATGGCCAAGAACGGCCGCGGGCTCATCTGCCTGGCGCTCGACGAGGAGCGCTGCCGGCAGCTCGAGCTGCCGTTGATGGTCGAGGCCAACACCTCGTCTTTCGGCACCGCCTTCACCGTCTCGATCGAGGCGCGCGGCAAGACCACCACCGGCATCTCGGCGGCGGACCGCGCCGCGACGATCCTGACCGCCATCGATCCGGCGACGCGGCCCGAGGACCTGCTCCGCCCGGGTCACGTCTTCCCGCTGCGGGCGCGTCCGGGCGGGGTGCTGAAGCGAGCCGGCCAGACCGAGGCTTCGGTGGACCTGGCGAAGCTGGCCGGCCTGCAGCCGGCGGCGGTGATCTGCGAGGTGATGAACGACGACGGCACGATGGCGCGGGTGCCGGACCTGGCCGGCTTCTGCGAGCGGCACGGGCTGCTGATGATCACGGTCTCCGACCTCATCCGGCACCGCCTCCGTCATGAGACGCTGGTGCGCAAGATCGCCTCGCCGCGGCTGCCGACCGCGTACGGCGAGTTCCGCATCCATGCCTACCGCTCCGACATCACCGGCGACGAGAACGTGGCGCTGGTGATGGGCGACATCTCGCCGCACGAGCCGGTGCTGGTGCGGGTCCACAGCCAGTGCCTGACCGGCGACATCTTCGCGTCGGCGCGCTGCGACTGCGGCATCCAGCTCGAGCAGGCGCTGAGCAAGATCGGCCAGGAGGGGTGCGGCGTCCTGCTCTACCTGCTGCAGGAAGGCCGGGGCATCGGCCTGATGAACAAGCTGCGCGCCTACGAGCTGCAGGAGCAGGGGCACGACACCGTCGAGGCCAACGAACGTCTCGGGTTCCGGCCGGACCAGCGCGACTACGGCGTCGGAGCGCAGATCCTGCGCGACCTCGGCGTCCGCAAGATGCGGCTGATGACCAACAACCCGAGCAAGTACATCGCCCTGAACGGCTATGGGCTCGAGATCGTCGAGCGCGTGCCGCTCGAGGTGCCGCCCACCGATGCGACCCGCGACTACCTGCGCACCAAGCGCGAGAAGCTGGGGCACCTGCTGAAGCTGGTCTGAAGGGGCCGGCCGCCGCCGTGCGCCGACCGACGACGGCGGCGGCGGCAGGGTGCGGTCCGAACGGGTCCGAACGCCTCTGCACATCCTCCTCGTCACCGCGCGCTACCCCTGGCCTCCGCGCCGGGGCGACCAGGTGCGTGCCTGCCAGATGCTCGAGCTGCTGGGCCCCGAGCACCGGGTCACCCTGCTCACCCCGCGGCCGGCAGCCGGCCAGCCGCCGCCGCCCGGCGGCACGGCGGTGGTGACCTACCGGCGGCGCGGGAACAGTCGCCCGGGCGCCTCGGGCGATCGCCTGGGCGCCGTCCGCGATCTCCTTGGCGCCGCAAGCGGTCTCCTGGGCGCCGCGAGCGGTCTTCTTGACGCCGTAACCGGCTTGGCGCGCGCCGCGGCCCGCGGCCTGCCGCTGCAGAGCGGCTGGTTCTTCTCCGCCGACCTGCGGCGACAGCTGCGCCGGCTCGCGCCGGGCGCCGACCTCGTGGTGCTGCAGCTCGTCCGCCTGGCCGCGCACCGCGCGGACGCCGGTGCGACGCCCGTGCTGGTCGACCTGATCGACGACCTGGCGCTGAACTTCGCTCGGCGGGCGGCGGTTGACCGCTGGTGGCTGCGCCCGGCGCTGGCCTGGGAGGCGCGGCTGCTGGCACGTGCCCAGCGCCGGCTGGCCCGGCAGGCCGCCGGGGTGCTCCTGGTCAGCGGTCGCGATCATCGTGAGATGGCGGCACGGCTGCCGGCAGCGCTCGCCTGCCGCCTCCGGACCGTCGCCCTGGCGGCCGAGCCCGGCCATGAAGCGCCGAAAACGGCCGCCGGTGCTGCCGCGTCTCCCGAACCGCCCGTGCTCGCCGACCCGCCGTCGTCTGCCGACCCGCCGTCGTCTGCCGACCCGCCGGTGCTGATCTTCACCGGCAATCTCGGCTACTTCGTGAACGACGACGCGATCTCGTGGTGGCTGCGAGAGGTGTGGCCGGCGCTTGCCGCTCGACACCCCGATCTGCACCTGGTGGTTGCGGGAGACCGGCCGCGGGCGAGGCTGCGGCGGAGCGTGGCCGTTGCCGGAGGAGGGACAGGCGCGGTGACGCTCGTCGAGTCGCCACCCGATATGCGGCGGTTGCTGGCAGGCGCCACGGTCGCGCTGGCGCCGATGCGCTGCGGATCCGGGGTGCCGGTCAAGATCCTGGAAGCCTGGGCCGAGGGCGTGCCGGTGGTGGCCTCGGCCTGGGCGGCGGCAGGCACCACCGGCCTGCCCGGAGAGGAACTGCTGGTAGCGAGCTCTCCACGCCACTGGGTGGAGGTGCTGTCCGACCTCTTGCAGGACCCTCCGGCGCGGCGGCGCCTGGCTGCCAACGGCCGCCGCCGACTGCAGGCGGACTACTCGCGCCAAGCGGTGAAGGCCCAGCTGCTCGTAGCGGTGGCTGCGGCTCTCGCGGAATGACCCGGCGCCGCCGGACAGGATCCTTACCGCCTACCAGCGCGCCTACCAGCGATCGCGTCCGCCGTCGCGGTTGTTGCTGCGCCCGCCGCCGCCGCCGCCGCCCCAGCCGCCGCCGGCGCTGCGGCCGGCGCCGCCGCCGCCTTCGGTGCGTGGCCGGGCCTCGTTGACGTTGAGCTTGCGTCCCATCAGCTCGCGCCCGTTGAGGCCGGTGATGGCCGCTTCGGCTTCGGTGCGCTCCGGCATCTCGAGGAAGCCGAATCCCTTCGACGAGCCAGTGACCTTGTCCTTGATGATCGTACAAGACGAGACCTGCCCGTAAGCCTCGAAGGCCTCTTTGAGCTGATCCTCGGTCATACGGTAGGGCAGGTTGCCGACGTACAGGTTCATCATCTCCTCCTTGGGAAACGTTCCAATGCGTACGCTAAACTTGCAAAGGCTTGGCGCTGACCCGCAGGCAGACAGGCACTACTCCCAGCCGGGGTGCCGCGACTGGCGACAGGCGGAGCCGCGGCCTCGAGATCGGCCCGAGCCCTGGCACGATACCTGTTCCTCGTCCCCGGTTTGTAATTTCCGCCCGGACGATGGACGTTTTTCCTAAGCTGGTCGAATCACGCTGGGTTTGGGCCATGGACGATCCTGGTTGGCCAGAGGTAAGCACTTTTCGTGCCGGAAAGGCCTGGCACCAGGCGGCTCCGTGGGCCGGACAGGCCTCGGTATTGATCTCTCGCGGTCATGCCACTAGGATCGCGGCGGCGCGGCACGACCGCTCCGCACCCGCCGAGGGCCGTAAATTCGCAACGAGAAAGAGGTATTCGATGGTTGGTCACAGGTCCACGGGGAGCGCCCTGCCGCGCGCTTTGATCCTGTTGGTAGTCCTCGCGGTCGCCGTGCTGCTGGCGGCGACGTTCTGGCCCGGGCGCTCGCCCCAGGTCGAGATCAAGCCGGCCCTGCCCGGCATCGGCAGGAGCACGCCGGTCCGGGTCACGCTCGACGACACCGGACAGGTCGAGAAGGTTACCGTCGAGGTCGTCCAGGGGATGGACGTCAAGCCGGTCGCCGAGCGGAGCTTCCCCACCCATCCGCGCTGGGCCTTCTGGAAGGCCAAGGCGCCTGCCGTGCTCGACGTCGCGGTCGGCCGTGACACCGTGCCCGGCTTGCGCGGCGGCAAGGCCACGATCCGGGTCACCGCGCAACGCGCCGGCTCGCTGCTGCGGCGGCCCGACCCGGCGGTGGCCGCGGTCGAGCTGCCGGTGCGCCTGGCGCCGCCGGCGCTCGCCGTGCTGTCGGGATTCCATTACGTGGCGCAGGGGGGCTGCGAGGCGGTGGTCTACCGGGTCGGCGAGGGGGCCGTACGGGATGGGGTGCAGTCGGGCAAGTGGTGGTTCCCGGGCTATCCGCTGCCGGGCGGCAGCGATCCCCGCGCGCGGTTCGCGCTGTTCGCCGTCCCCTGGGACACCGGCGACGACTCCCAGGTGCGCCTGGTGGCGGTCGACGAGGTGGGCAACGAGGCGCGCGCCGCCTTCGTCGACAAGTTCTTTCCCAAGCCGCTCAAGCACGACGTCATCCAGCTGACCGACGATTTCCTCGCCCGCGCGGTGCCCGACATCATGCGCGAGACCCCCGACCTCCAGGACCGCGGCGGCCTGCTGCGGAACTACCTGGAGATCAACGGCGAGCTGCGCCGCCGCAACGACAAGGCGCTCGCCGACCTCGCCGGCCGCTCGGCCGACCACTTCCTCTGGAAAGAGCCGTTCCTGCCGATGCCCAACGCCAAGATCACCGCCGCCTTCGCCCAGAGCCGCGACTACCGGTACCAGGGCAAGCACGTCGACCAGCAGGTCCACCTGGGCTTCGACATGGCCAGCGTCGAGCACGACACGGTGCCGGCCTCGAACCGCGGCGTGGTGCTGCTGGCGCATTACTTCGGCATCTTCGGCAACGCGGTCGTGATCGATCACGGCTATGGCCTGATGAGTCTCTACGGGCACCTGTCGTCGATCGGGGTGCGCGAAGGCCAGCAGGTGGAGCGCGGGCAGGAGCTGGGCCGCTCCGGCAAGACCGGCCTGGCGGGCGGCGACCATCTCCACTTCACCATGTTGCTGCGCGGCCTGCCGGTCAACCCGGTGGAGTGGTGGGACCCGCACTGGATCCGGGACCGGCTGGCGCGCAAGCTCGGCCCGGCCCTCCCTCTCGCCGGCGGTGCGGTCGCGGCCGCCGCGTCAGCGCCAGCCGTGCCTCCCTCCCCGGCAGCCGCGCGTGCCGCGCGCCGGCGTTCGGGACGCCGGCACTAGAGCCAGCTAGCCGCGCCGGCCGCGGCCGGTGCTCATCGTCTTGGACCGGCTGGCGCGAGCCGGGCGCTCGGAACGCCCTGAACGTGGGGAGTGGTCGGAGCGCGGGGACGGTCCGGCCGCCGGCGCGGCGGCGGCGCGCCTGGCGCGTAGCAGCTGGTGCAGGTTGTCGCGGACCCAGCCGTCGGCTCTCTCGAAGTGACGGAAGTGACGCTCCCGGCGGCGGAACTCGGGGGTGTGGAAGTACCGCCTCCCGCCCCGCGTCACCGGCGGCAGGTCGGCATGCAGCAGCTCGTGGTAGACGACCGATTCGACGACGTAACGCGGCACGCTCGGACGGTCGAGGACGCGGTGGACGCGAATCAGCCGGTCCTCGTACGAGTAGCTGCCCAGCTGCAGGCTGGCGGTGCGGGTGCGGCGGCAGTTGCTGGCGGGGTG
>DATNKH010000399.1:0-5139 GCA_035603475.1 Thermoanaerobaculia bacterium | reverse complement strand
CAGCCACGAGCAGCGCTTCCGCTTCGCGCTGCTGGCCCAGGCCGCGTGCGATCCTGCCTTTCAACCACAACCGCCGGGTGCCGAACTCGCAGTCCTCGGTATACTTCCGATAGAGCGGTCGAGCCTTGCGGTAGAGCCCCTGTGCCTCGATGAACCGGCCCAAGGTTGCGACATAGTCGATGAGGTTATGCCAAGCGGACAAGAGCAGTCGCTCATCTTGGGCAGGATCGATCAGGGGCAGCGACTGGTGCAGTACGGCGATCGCCTTTTCCATCTCACCGGCGTGGTTGTGTATCACGGACAGGTTCACCAGACTCTTGCCCGCTCGGTGCTGGTCGCCGTTGCAAAGAAAGATGCTGATCGCCCGATGAAGGAGCTTCTGAGCCTCCGCCGAACGCCGCTGCGCGCCCCGGAGGGACGCTTTGAGATCCAAGAAGAGAGCGCGTTCCAGCGGTTCTCGTGTGCCGCTCTTGAGGTGAGCATAAGCGATCTTGAAGGCTCCCTCGGCCCCATCGAGATCCGAGGCGATCCGTCGAAGATTCGCCATGTAGGACCAAGCCCGCGCTTGCAGGTCCGCGATGATCTTGCTCTGGTAATACGAGGTGTCGAGATGGGGGGCAAGGTGAATGGCCAGGCCGACCAGCTCCTTGGCCTGGACCCGGCTGGAACCGCGGCATTCCCAGCTCTGGTCCAGCATCCTCTCGAGCAGTCCCCAGGTCTTGTACCGCGACGAGTTGGCCAGCAGGAGCATGCGCCTCTCGTGGTTGTGCGCGAGCAGATCGGCCAGGAGGCCCGGGGCTTCGGTCCGCTCCCGATGAAGCTCGCGGGCACGCTCGAGGTACCTCTGCTCGCTCCTCTCGATGGCCGGTCCGTAATCGACGGCATCGGTGGAACGGCGCGGCCGCAGATGTGATAGACGCAGGACCCCTGTGCTGAGCGCTCCGGAGAAATTCTTCAGGAGGTCGTCGAGGCATGAGAAGCCACCCGACAGTCCACCGAGCCGCAACCTGCAAGCGGGACAACTGGCGAGGTGGGCCATGAGGCGCTGCTTGTCGCCGCGCAGCGAGAGCAGCATCTCCTCAAGCATTAAATCGCTCGGGTGAATCTTCACCGGTCATCGCCTCCCTAAACATTTCACACCGTTCGAGGACATTTCTCAAGCGCCTGCCCTGCCGAGAACCTGCTCCGGGGCGCCTCGCGAAGGGGAAGCGACCCTGGAGTGCCTTCGATACGGCCATGACAGTGGTAGCCAGAGTACCACTTCTACTAAGGAAAGGTTACTCGAAGGGGGCAAAGCGGGACAAAGAAGTGACCGGAAAGCGCCGGTTACGTGAACCGGCGCCTCCCTCAGGACTCTCCCCCAAGCTCCTGGCCACTAACGACAAAGCTGCCTAACCGGCATAAATGTCTACGGTTGCGACGTTCCCGGCGCCCCAGACTTGCAGCCGCCCTGAGAGCCGCTGTTGGGATCTGAGGCCGATCCGGTCTTCTCCCACGCCCCTGGCGCCTGCCCAGCCGGGGCCGCGATCACGTGTCCGAGGGCGGCCCACTTGTCGGCAAGCCATTCCCAGACGGCACTCAGGAGGTCACCTCCGGTCGAAGCGTTGGCGGCCGCCCGGGGGCCCATCGCGGGCATGGCGGCCGCGGCCTGGCCTGCGAGGCAGGTCAGCAGGGCAAGGACAAGGACGAGAGCTGTGCAACGGTTCTTGCGGGGCATGGCGAAACACTCCTCCTGGCGACCCTCGCGCGCGGCCGTCATGGCCGGTCGCGGGAACCGCGGTTCCTCAAGAGTGGCACCATCTGGGACGAAGCGCGCCGATGCGCCTGATTCAAGCCCCTGAATTGCAGTTTCGTCCCTACGCATTGTCAGTAGTCCGGAGAGTAAACGTTTTCCCTCGATCGGCGTAAAGGCCCTGTTCCCGAGCCGCCCGTCCTTGCACCCGGCGCCCGGGGCGTGGTCCGGCTGCTAGACTGCCGGCGCCATGTCGCTCCGTGTCACCATGCTGGGCAGCGGCACCTCGACGGGAGTGCCGGTGATCGGCTGCACCTGCCCCGTCTGCACCTCCGAGAACCCTCGGAACAAGCGCTGGCGGCCGGGACTCAAGCTGGAGAAGGACGGCCAGGTGGTGCTCGTCGACACCCCGACCGACCTGCGCGAGCAGGCGCTGCGCTTCGGCCTGCCGCGGGTGGACGCGGTGGTGTTCACCCACGCCCACGCCGATCACGTCTTCGGCCTCGACGAGGTCCGCATCTTCAACTTCCGCCAGCGCTCGCCGATCCCTTGCTACGGCTCGGCGGCGACGCTGCGGGCGCTGCGCCGCACCTTCGCGTACGTGTTCGAGGAGGGACAGGCGGGGGGCGGCAAGCCGCAGCTCGAGTTGATCGAGGTGAAGGGAAACTTCGCCCTGCTCGGTCAGGAGGTCGTCCCCATCCCGGTCTGGCATGGTGATCTCGAGGTCTACGGCTACAGGTTCGGCAACTTCGCCTATGTCACCGATTGCAACGTGATTCCCGAGAAGAGTTTCGAGCTGCTGGACGGGGTCGAGGTGTTGATCCTGGACGCGCTGCGCTATCGCCCGCACTCGACGCACTTCTCGGTGTCCGAGGCGGTGGGCGTGGCGGCGCGGATCGGCGCCGCGCAGACCTTCCTCACGCATCTCGCTCACGAGATCGATCACGGTTCCCCGGCGGTGGCGCTGCCTCCCGGGGTCGAGTTCGGCTATGACGGGCTCGTCTTCGACGTCCCTTGAGGTGCGGGCGATGGCGCAGGCGATGGCGCAGGCGATCCCCAGCGGCCGCCAGGCGCGCGGCCGCGTGCGGGTGCCGCCATCGAAGAGCATCACGCATCGCTACCTCAACCTGGCGCTGCTGGCCCGCCGGCCGCTGATCGTGGAGCGGCCGCTGCTGGCCGAGGACACCCGCCTGTTCCTCGCCGCGCTCGCCCGCTGCGGCTGGACGGTCGAGGAGCGGCCGGAAGAGATTGGGCTGGAGCCGCCCGGCAGCCATCCTCCAGGACCCCACCCGCCGGCCGAGATCTTCTGCGGCAATGCCGGCACGATGCTGCGCTTCCTGATCGCCTCGCTGGCGGCGCTGCCGGGGCGCTGGCTCCTCGACGGGGTGGCGCGGCTTCGCGAGCGCCCTGTCGGGCCGCTGGTCGAGGCGCTGCGCCGGCTGGGGGCGGAGGTCCGCTACCTCGGCGCCCCGGGTCGTGTGCCGCTCGAGATCGCCGGCGCCACGCTGGGCGGCGGTGTCACGGGTCTCGACGCCGGCGAATCCAGCCAGTTCCTGTCCGCCCTGCTGATGGCCGGGCTGGCGGCGCCGCGGCCGCTCACCGTCGAGGTGACCGCCCTCACCTCGGCCCCCTATGTCGAGGTCACCCTGGCCGCCGCCCGGATCTGCGGCGGTCGCATCGAGACGCTCCCGGCCGCTGGCGGGACGCTGCGCTACCGCGTGATCCCCGGGCTGCTGCCGCCGGCCCGCCTGCGCGTCGAAGGCGACGCCTCCGCGGCCTGCTACCCGGCCGCCGCGGCCGCTCTCACCGGCGGCAGCGTTCAGCTCGAGGGCCTCACCGCCGACTCGCCGCAGGGAGACCGGCGCTTCCTGGAGCTGCTGGCGAGGATGGGAGCGGAGGTGGCCTGGAGCGGCGACGAGGTCGCGGTGCGCGGCGGCCCCCTGCGGGCCATCGAGGCGGATCTCTCTGCCATGCCCGACCAGGTGCCGACCCTGGCGGCGCTCGCGCCGTTCGCGCGCGGCACCACCCGCATCCGCAACGTCGCGCACTTGCGCCACAAGGAGAGCGATCGTCTATCTGCCATGGCGACCGAGCTGCGTCGCCTGGGGGCCGAGGTCGAGGAGGGGGCCGACCGGCTCGACGTCAACGGCACCTGGTGGCAGGCGCCGCCGCCCGACGACCGGGTCGCGGTGGACGCCCACGGCGATCACCGCATCGCCATGAGCCTGGCCCTGGTCGGCCTGCGCCGGCCGGGGGTGCTGGTCGAATCGCCACAGGTCGTCGCCAAGTCCTATCCCGCCTTCTGGCAAGACTTCCTGGGGCTGCTTGGCTAGTGCCGCCGATGTCCCGTCGACTGGCTCCCGGGGCATGAGCGACGCCACGCGGGTGTTGCATCCGACCCTCGGGGCGCCTGACGAATGGGCGGCGGCAGCGCCGCTGGCGGCGGCGCGGCTGACCGATCGGCAGCGGCTCGCCGTGCTGCTCGAGGGCGCGGCGCTGCTGTCGCTGCTCGAGCGTGCCGCCTGGTGTCTGCCGCGGGGATGGGTGGAGGCTCGCGTCGCGGCTGGCGGCCGGCTGGCGCTGCCGGCGCGGGAGGCGGCGCCGGGACGCTCGCCGCGCCCGGCCCAGGAGCAGCTGCGGGAGCTGTTGCTGCGGCTGTACGGGGCGGCCGGCGCCGCGGCCGGCGATCCCGGCGCGGCGGCCTGGAGCTGCGAGGCTGGCGAGGGAGGGGCCGCCCCGGGATCCGGCCTGCTCGCCGGCCGCGGCGCGGCCCGGCGAGCGGCGCGGGAGCTGCTCGCCGAGTGGTGGCAGCCGCTGGTGCCGTTGCCCGCGGATGAAGCGGTCGCGCAAATCCTGACCGTCGCGCCCTTCCTCTGGCTGTCCAGCTTCGCCGCGGCGCGCCAGTCGCTGGCCGGAGAGCTGCTCGGCCCGGCCGGCGATCGCCTCTGGGTGGCGGGCCCGAGCGCCAGCCGCTCGCGCTTGCTCGCGGCTGGCGCCGGCAAGGCCGAGCTCGCTGCCCGGCTGGCGGCAGCGGACGCTCGGGACTGGTGGGAAGGGGCCGCGGCGCCGCCGGTAGCCGAGGCGCCATCCCGGGCTGCAGCTGCGCAGCAGGCCGCCGGCACTCCGGCGGCCTGGCGGGCACGGATCGCGGCCGCGCGTCTGAATGCCCCGGTGTCCGAGACTGCCCGGTTGGAGCTTGCCGCCGCGTTCGCCGGTCTCGGACGCTTCAACGCCGCCCTCGGAACGCTGGCGGCCTGCCGGGCGCCGGCTGCCCGCCTCCTCCGCGCGCGCTGCCAGCAGCAGCTCGGCCGCCTGGGTGCGGCGCGCTCGACGCTGCGCCGGCTGGCGGAGCTGCCGCTGGCGCCGGACATGGCAATCGAAGCGGCGGAGATGGCGGTGCGGATCTT
>DATNKH010000398.1:0-5033 GCA_035603475.1 Thermoanaerobaculia bacterium | reverse complement strand
GCGATCATTCCCGGACCTGCCGCCGCGCCCGGACCTGCCGTCGCCCCCGGGCTCGCGCCGAGCGAGGCCCTTCGCAAGGCGACGCACGTCGGGATGGGCTTCATCGCCTTCAGCCTGCGCTTCCTCGGTCCCTTCTGGTCGGCGGTGCTGGCCGGGGCGGCGCTGCTCAACAATCTCTTCGTGCTGCACCGGATCGGCGGCAAGCGGATGTGGCGCGACGCCGAGCACCAGGCGGGCGGGTCGGTGGGCATCGTGCTCTACCCGCTGACCGTGCTGCTGCTCATCCTCCTCTTCTACCGCCGCCTGGAGGTTGCCGCCGCCGCCTGGGGGATCCTGGCCTTCGGCGACGGCATGGCGACCGTCGTAGGGTTGGCCCGCGGCCGCCGCAAGCTGCCCTGGAACCCGGCGAAGAGCTGGGCCGGGAGCGCCGCCTACGTCGTCTTCGGCACCGCCGCGGCGGCGGCGCTGCTGACCTGGACGGCGCCGGAGCGGCGCTACAGCTGGGCGTTCGCGCTGGTCGCCGCGGGGTCGGCGGCGGTGCTGGCGGCGGCGCTCGAGTCGGTGCCGCAGGGGCTCGACGACAACCTCGGCGTGCCGCTGGTCGCGGGCCTCTACCTGCTCGGCATGGTGCTGACCCACAACCACTGGCCGGCTTTCCTCGGCTGGCCGTTCGTCACCCGCCTGCTGCTCGGCGCGGCGATCAACGCGGCGCTGGCCGGCGCGGCCTGGGCGGCACGCACCGTCGACCTCTCGGGCGTCGCGGCCGGCTTCCTGGTCGGCACCGCAATCTACGCCTTCCTCGATTGGCGCGGCTGGCTGCTGCTGGTGGCGTTCTTCGTCATCGGCAGCGCCTGCACCAAGATCGGCTATCGCCGCAAGGCGGCGGTCAACTTGGCACAGGAGCGGGGCGGCCGCCGCGGCGCGCGCCATGCGCTGGCCAACGCCGGCGTGGCCGCGGCCTGCGCGGTGTTCGCGGCGCTGACTCCCTACCCGGTGCTGTTCGCCGTCGCCTTCGCCGCGGCCTTCGCCACCGCCGCCGCCGACACCGCGTCGAGCGAGATCGGGCAGCTCGTCGGGCGCCGCACCTTCCTCATCACCACCTTGCGTCCGGTGCCGCGCGGCACCGACGGCGCGGTCTCGCTCGAAGGCACGCTGGCGGGCGTCGCCGCCGCCGTCGCGATCGGCGCGCTGGGGGCGGCGGTGGCGCTCTATCCCTGGATCTGCGTGCTGCCGGTCGCCGGCGCCGCCGTCATCGGCACCACCTTCGAGAGCGTGGTGGGGGCGACTCTCGAGCGGCGCCGCCTGCTCGACAACGAGGCGCTGAACTTCCTCAACACCCTGGTCGGCGCACTCGCCGGCGCCGCCCTGGCGGCGCTGGTACTGTAGGGGCATGGAGGGCCCGCAGGGGATGAAGCAGCCGGTGCCCGCGTCCGGTGCAGGAGGGACCGCCACGCTGCCACCCGCCGCCCTGCCGGTAGCCACTGCGTCCCCGGCCGCGGCCCCGGCGCCGGCGGCCGCGGCCCCGCCCCCCGCGGCGGCGCCACGAGAGAGCAAGTCGCGGCTCTACGCGGCGCTGGCACGGCCGTTCACGCTGCTGCCGCCGCTGCTCGGCATCGTCTCCGGCGCGGTCTGCGCCTTCGGTTCGGCCCACAACCCCGATCCGGCGCGGCGCCTGACCCTGGCGGTGGTGGCGACGGTGGCGCTGGGCTCGCTCTGCGCGAGCCTGATGAACGCCGCCTCCAACGCCATCAACCAGATCTACGACCTCGAGATCGACCGCCTCAACAAGCCCAACCGCCCGCTGGTGACCGGCGCCCTCACCCGCGGCGAGGCCTGGCGCTTCAGCTGGCTGCTCTACGCCCTGGCGCTCGCCCCCACTTGGCTGGTGGTGCCGCATCCCTACGACACCCTGGGGGCCAAGCTCGCCGCACCCCTCGCGTTCCACCAGACGTTCTTCATCTATCTCGCCGGGCTGCTGTTCACTTTCGTCTACTCAGCGCCCGGGATGGGCCGCACCAAGGTGCGCGGCATGGCGGCGAACCTCACCATCGCCCTGCCACGCGGCGTGCTGCTCAAGGTTGCCGGCTGGGCGATGGTGGCCAGCATCGGCTACGCCGAGCCCTGGTACCTCGGTGCCATCATCGGCCTCTTCCTGGTCGGCGCCTCCTCGACCAAGGACTTCGCCGACATCGCCGGCGACCGCGCGGGCGGCTGCAGGACGCTGCCGATCGTTCACGGCGTCCGGCGGGCCGCCTGGATCATCAGCCCGTTCTTCGTCCTTCCCTGGCTCCTGCTCCCCCTGGGCGCCCGCCTGCGCGACCCCCGGGACCCGGCGCACCCGATCCTCACCGGCAACCCCACCCTGCTGACCCTCCTCGGCGTCCTGCTCACCGCCTGGGGCGCCTACACCGTCTACCTGCTCGTCCGCGACCCCGCCTCCCTCGCCGAGACCGAGAACCATCCCTCCTGGCGCCACATGTACCTGATGATGATGGCGGCGCAGATCGGCTTCGCGGTCGCGTACGTGTTCTAGCCATGACCGACGAGACAAGGGCGCCGTCGATCCCCGAAGAGGTGCCGCCGCACGCTCCGGAAGCCGTGCCTCCTCACGCTCCGGAAACGGTGCCGCTGCACCTTCCCGAACCGGTGCCCTCGCACCTGGCCGAGGCGGAGCCGCCGGCTTCGGTCGCGGACCTGGCGGCGTTCGACGCCGAGGCGGCGGAGCGCCAGGCCGAGGCGGCGCTCGCGAGCGGCGGCGAGGAGCTGCCGCACCATGACCTGCTGCGGTTCTACGACCGGCTGCGGTCGCGGGTGCTGGAGACGGTCGAGCGGCGGGCAGGCAGGCTGCCGGAAGACGTGGTCATCGCCCTGCTGCTGGCCCCGGACATCTTCATCCTGCTGGTGCGGCTGGTCATGGACAAGGACGTGCCGCGCCGCGCCCGCTGGCTGATCGGCGGCGCCATCGCCTACTGGATCAGCCCGATCGATCTGTTGCCGGAGCTCTTCCTGGGCCCCATCGGCTACCTCGACGACCTGGTCGTCGCCGTCGCCGTGCTGTCGCAGGTCTTCACCGGCGACCTCGAGCCCTACGCCCGCAAGCACTGGACCGGCCGCCAGGACCTCCACGTCGTGCTGCACGACATCAGCGCCGCCGCGCGCACCCTCCTCGGCCCCGCCGTCCACGACCGCCTGAAGCGCCTCCTCGCCCGCCAGGGCATCGCCCTCGACGACTCGCGCCCCAAGGGCGGCGGCCAGCCGCCCGGATGAGTCGACGCGTCGGCCCGCCGCCCGCCTCGGTCATCGCGGTTTGGCCCGGAGAGCTGCCTTGCTCTCACCGCCCCGGAGGGAAGCGCCTCTCCACCTCTCGCCAGAATTCAGCGACGTCCAGGTGGATCTCCGGGAGCTGCGCGGACCGATACACGCCGGCGTCAGGCAACGAGACCACGAAGCGCCCGTCTTCGTTGACCAGGAACTCGACGTGCTGCGTCTCGGGGTCGACGATCCAGTATTCGCGGATGCCGGCCTCGGCGTAGAGGCTCAGCTTCCCACCCCGATCGTGGCGCGCGCTGCCGGGGGAGAGGACCTCGACCACCAGGTCGGGAGCGCCTTCGATGCGCTTCCCCAGGACATCCAGACGCGTCGCCGAGATGTAGATCACGTCCGGCTGCACCACGGAGTGGTCAGCCAGCACCGTGTCGAGAGGCGCGCTGTACGCGAAGCCGCCGGCGGCCTCGGCGATGCTCTCGAGATGCCGCCACAGGAACAACGCCACGAGCTGGTGCCGACGGGTCGGGCTCGGGGTCACGTAGAGCCTCCCGTACAGCAACTCGCAGCGCGGTTGGTCCGGCAGCGCGTCATAGTCCTCCCGCCGGTAGGGTCCCAGTCCCGCCGGGGGTGCCAGGGGGGCTTCCGTGAGCAGCTCCACGGTCATGGGACGAGTATAGACCCCCATATTCGATATGACGCGAAAGCGACTCTGGATCGCGCAGGCTGGCCAACTACCGCAGGCCTGACCGGCAGGTAGTGGGTCATTCTCCTCGCGAGGGTCCGTCCCCTCTGCGTCCCTTGGGGCGAGGCATCCGAAGTCCAAGGTCGGTTCCCGTGGGACCCCTCGCCCCAAGGGACTCAGCGGGGACGGACCCTCGCGAGCTGACCCACTACCCCTGAGAGCGCGGCGCAGCTCAGCCCGGCAGGCCGCCGGTGCAGGGCGTCACGAGCTTCGTCGCGCCGGCGCGCGCGGTGCGCAGCGAGTAGCCGGTGGCGCCGAAGCCCTTGGCTCCGGCCTTCACGAACGGTTGCAGGGCCGCCACTGCCGAGGCGGCGCCGTTGTACACGGTGCGGATGCCGGCTGTCTGCTCGTAGCAGAGCTGGTTGGCGGGGATGGACTGGCCGATGACCCTGCCGAGGGCGCGATGCTCGGCCTCGACGCCCAGGATGGATGCCGAGACCTCGGCGAAGAAGGCCAGCTGCTCGGCGCCGTAGGCGTTGCCTTTCGGATCGAGGTGGGGGCCGTCCTCGGGAGGGAGGCGGGCGGCCATGGCGGCGAATTGCCGCACCGCCGCCAGGTAGGCTCCGACGAAGGCGCTCTCGAGCGCGTCCAGCGTCGCGAGGAACGTGGCCAGGTCCTCGAAGCTGCCGGCGGGGAAGAAGAACGTCTGCACCGGGTCCGCGGCCGCGTCCGCGCGCCCGATCAGCTGGCGCATCAGGTCGGCGTGGCTGATCTCCTCGGCCAGCGCGGCTCGCAGGTAGCCGACATTGCCTGGCGAGCCCAGGAGGGAGACGTTGGTGACCGAGCCCTCGGGACCGGCGAGACGCGGGTCCTGGAGCACCTCGCCGATCAGGCCCTGGTAGTAGAAGGTCGTCGCCAGGTCCTCCGCGATCAGCGCCGCGGTGAAAATCATCTGCGCGGTGTCCCCGGACGCTGCGCTCCTGGCCGCGGCCGGCGCCCCTCCGGCCGGGGCCTTGCGCCCACCTTGACCCGCGGCCGGGGCGGCCGCGGCCGTGCTGGCCGGCTCGACATGCGCTCCCGCGCA
>DATNKH010000397.1:0-3259 GCA_035603475.1 Thermoanaerobaculia bacterium | reverse complement strand
CAGGGCGCGGTCGCCGCCTCTCCTCCCTCGCGGTCAGACTGTCCGCCGGCGCGCATCGGTCCAGCGGGCGATTCGCCAGGCCAGCGCATGGAAGATCTCGTCGCTCGTGAGGGCCTGCCGCGCGACGGCGAGCCCTTGGAGCAGCAGGATGGTGAGCGCCCCGGCGATTCCCGTGACGCGCCAGAGCCGCATGGCCCTGGCGTCGCTCCAACCGCGCGAGGCGGCCAGCAGGCTTGTGCGCTGGGTTTCCTTGGCACAGTCGATCAAGGGAACGGGCTCCGCCGGAGCTCTTGGCGATGAAGCTTGCGCAAGTCAAGTATAACTTAAATTAGATCGCCGGCCGCCCGCGGACTGTCGCAGCTGCCGGCCTGACCTCAACCGGCAGGAGCGGCGTCGCTAGCGGCAACCTTTAGAGGTGCCATCGGCCAGGTCCGACCCCGACCAATGAAGGTGGGCGTGGTGCCCCCTTCCCCCCCGGAGGGGAGGGAAGGGGGTTGGGGGGATGCGGGGGGCGATCCGATAGACGCTGGTAAGTTGCGCGACACCTCTGAGCTCCGAAGGCGCTACGGGTAGAACCGGGCAGGCGGGTCCTCTTCTTCCTAGTGGCGGCTGAAGGCGACGTGCGCGCCCGGGCCGGCGGCCACGGACAGGGGCGGCGAGTAGGTGTGCCATCCGGTGGGCGAGGCGTAATGGACCTGCAGGGTGACGGCGCTCAAGGCGGGGACCTGGAAGCCGCCGGCTGGCGGCACGGGATAGGCATCCTGACCGCCGGCCACGATCAGCGACCAGGTGCCGGTGGTGTAGGGGCCCAGCCGCCAGCGCAGGTTGCCGTCCGCCAGCAGGAGGTCCACGCGGAGCGGCTCGTCGTCCCTGATCGATCCGCAGTGGCCGGCGCGCAGGCGCGGCACGCGGGCGGTGATGTCCTCCACGCGGCGGCTTCGCGGGTCGTACTCGCGCACGCGCGCCGCGGGCGGCAGGGCGCAGAGGAAGAGGTCGTCGAAGAACCAGCCGCCTCCTGGCGGCTGCCGCAGGTAGGACTGACGGAACCACTGCAGCTCGTGAAGCGAGGCCGGCGGCCCGGCGGGATGGCGCAGGTACTCGCCGGACGGCAGGACGAAGAGCGCGCGGTTCTCGACGCTGGTGCGTTCGGCGGCCGCGTAGAACTGCGCCCAGCTCTGCCGGTTGGCGGCCACGGCCGGGATCACGGCCAGGCCGGCAAGGAGGGCGGCGGCGGTCCGGCTGCCGCGCGGGGGGCGGGCGAGGCGATCGCAGCCGAACGCCAGGGCGGCGGCGAGAATCAGCCACAACGGCAGGGCCCAGCGCGGTTCCATCTCGGTCGACGCGGGGAGGATGGGGCCGGTGGCGGCGACGGCGGCGGCGAGCAGCAGGAGAGCCGCCCGCGGGCGGCGATAGGACGCGGCGACGGCTCCCGCCGCGAGAGCCGCCAGCAGCAGGGTGCCGGCGAGCGGCGAGGGGCCGACCATGGCGCGCACCAACTTGAGCGGCAGGTCCTCGGCGAGACGCGGCAGGTCCGCCGCTCCGACCGACCAGCCGTAGCCGCCGCCCAGGGTGCCGAGCATGTAAAGGCGCCAGCCGAGGTAGAACAGGAACGCGCCGAGGTGCGGCGCGGACAGGCGTAACCGCCGCCCCAGGCCGCCCGGCGCGAGCCAGGGGTAGAACAGCACCAGCGGCACGAAGACTTCTTTGGCCAGCGACGCCGCCAGGTAGCAGAGGGCCGACAAGGAGAGTCCGAGCGCGCGGCCTGAGAGACGGCCGGACCGCGGCCACGGCCTCTCCTCCTCGCGCCGGGGCCGGCGCAAGGCGCGGACGAAGAGGAGGATCGAGAGCGCGGCCAGGAGCAGGCCTTCGAGGTAGTGGCGCGTCGACGGCAGCGGCATCAGGGAGGCGGCCGGAGCTCCCGCGAGCGCGACGCCCGTTCCCAGCGCCGCCGTCACCGGCGGCAGCCAGAGGCGCAGTACGGCATAGAAAGCCAGGAAGGCCAGCGCCGCCGCGGCGAGCTGGTGGGCATACTGGGCCCGCGGGTCGGGGCCGAAGAGCTCCAGGTCGAGGTGCGTGGAGAGGAAGAGCAAGGGGGTGAGCATGCGCATGGGCAGCTGCCGCCAGACCCGTGGCTCCAGGCAGTACTGCCAGGGACGGTGCTCGGAGAGGTAGTGCAGCGCGAAGAGGTCGTCGTGGGTCCACCACAGGCGAAGGACCTGGTGGTAAAGGAGAAGGAGCGCGGCGATCAGCGCCGCCGCCGCGGCCAGATCGGGGATGGCTTCCCTGGCAGGCCGGCGCGCTGCCGGCGGCGGCGGACCCGGATGCCGGTCCGAAGTCCCGGAGGCGATGAAGCACATGGGCTGATCCCGCCGCACCTCGGTTCCCAGCGCACCGGAGAGATCTTCAGAATTTTCAACACCTTACCATGGCTGCCGCCATGGCTGCGAGAGGTCTTTGTACTTTCTTAACGGGCCCGGCGGTATTCTTTCCGGTCCCCGAGGCCAGCCGCGTTCCAACCACCTGCAATGCCAGCAAAACCAGCTTCGGACATCTCGAGCAGCCACCGCCTGGCCGGCGTGGCGGCCATGACCGCGGCGCTGCTGGCCGTGATGCTGGTGGGCCTGGCGGGGTGCCGGCCCGAGCACCGCGCGGCAGACCCCGCGGGGCCGCGCATCGAGGGCGGCGAACGCATCGTCTACCCGGAGAGCGCGGCCGAGCTGGCATCGCTCTCCACCGCGGCGAGGTCCTGGTCGACGACGTCGAGGTATACCCAGAGGCGCGACGGGTCGGAGATCACGAACAGCGGCGCCTGGGCGTCGGCGCGCACCTCGAGGCCGGGATTGATCGCGCGGTCCACCACCGCCCCGGCGATCGGGCTGCGCAACACGAACTGCTGGTCCACGCCGCGCGCGCCGCCGAGCCGGCCGCCGAGCAGCGCCAGCCGGCTCGCGGTGCGCTCGCTCTCCACCTTGGCGCGGTCGCGGTCCGCCTGCGCGGCCTCCAGGTCTTTCTTCGGCGCCGCCGCATGCTCGTAGAGCTCGCGCACCCGCGCCAGGGTGCGCTCGGCCACCGCGAGATCGGTCGCGGCGCGGTTGGCGTCGGCCTGCGCCTGGCCGAAGTCGGACGACTCGATGGCGGCGAGCGGCGTGCCCTTCCCCACCGGACGCCCGAGGTCGGCCAGCAGCCGCCGCACCCGTCCGCCGATCGGCGGGAACACGCGCGCCGTGCGGTCCTCGTCCCAGGCCAGCCGGCCGGTCGT
>DATNKH010000396.1:0-4907 GCA_035603475.1 Thermoanaerobaculia bacterium | reverse complement strand
CATCTCGCGGGTCACCATCGAGTCGTCCACCAGCAGCACGCGCACCCGCTGCGGGGCAGCGCCGGCCTCGGGCTGCGGCAGGGCGCGCAGGTACTCGCGCTGCGCCAGCACGGCCGGCGACAGCACGCCGACCGGCTCGCCCGAGGCGAGCAGCGCCACGCCCTCGAGCAGGTGGTCGGTGGCCACCCTCCGGGTGAGCGGCCGTACCAGCACCTCCTGCTCGCGCAGCACGTCGTCGACCACCAGGGCCAGCGGCTGCCCGGAGACCTGGCCCTCGAGCAGCACCTGGCGCTCGGCCGGCGTCTGGCCGTAGAGGCGCGCCAGCGGCACGAAGGCCACCAGCCGCTCCTCGGCGGCCGACGCATCCTCGCCCGCGTCCGCCGCCCGGCCTGGAAGCAGGTGCGGCTCCGGCGGCGCCTGCGGGCCCTTCGCGAGGCCGGGGAGCCGCGCGAAGCTGCGGCCGTCGCGCTCCACCACCGTCGCGTCGTCGAGCCGGGTGGCCCGCCGCACCACCGCCGACGGCAGCGCCAGGCGCAGCGCTCCGACCGCGAGCAGCAGCACGTGCTCGCCGCGCCGCGCCACCGGCACCTCGACCGCCACCGTCGTGCCGCGGCGCGGCTCGGAGGAGAGGAAGACCTCGCCGCCGGCACGGCTGACCGCCGCCGCCACCACGTCCAGCCCGACACCGCGGCCGGAGGTCTCCGACACCCGCTTGCGGGTCGAGAACCCGGGGGCGAAGAGCAGCCGCAAGACCTCGTCGTGGCCCAGCGCGGCGGCGGCCGCGTCATCCAGGAGGCCGGCCTGCACCGCCTGCTGGCGCACGCGCTTGACGTCGATGCCGGCGCCGTCGTCGGCGATCTCGAGCCGGACCCTCGACCCGGCGGCGGCGGCGCGCAGACGGATGCGCCCGGCGCGCGGCTTGCCGCGGCCCTCGCGCACCTCCGGGGCCTCGACGCCGTGGTCGACGGCGTTGCGCACCAGGTGGAGCAGCGCCTCCTCGAGCTCGCGCGCGATGCGGCGGTCCAACCGCGTCTCCTCGCCCTCCACCACCACCTCGACCTCGCGCTTGAGCGAGCGCCCGATCTCCCGCGCATGGCGGGCGAGCGCCAGCAGCGAGCCGCGCAACGGCTGCAGCTGCAGCTTCAGCATGCGATCGAGCTGCTCCTCGGCCGCATGCAGCAGCCGGCGCTGCCCGCTCTCGACGTCCATGGCGGCGCGGCGCAGCATGGCGGCGAGAACGCTCAGCACCTGCCCCGGCTGGGGCTCGCGCACCCCCTCCTCCGCCAGCCGCGCCAGCTCGTACAGGCGCTGTGCCGCGGGCCGCGCGGCGAGGGCCAGGATGCGCACCTCCATGGCACGCTCGGCCACCGTGTCGAGGGCGCGCGAGTCGACGCGGACGTCGCCTGATGCCGCGCGAGCCGCGGGTAGCGGAGCCGCGGGCAGCGGCGATGGTGTGACCCGAGAAGCAGGCGCCGCGGGTAGCGGCGATGGTGCAATGTCGGGAGAGGCGGCTCCAGAGGGAGCCGTTGCGGCGGGAGCCGCCGCCCCTGCGGTTGCACCTGCGCCCTCTCCCCTCGGCAGCGCCACCGCCAGCAGCGCCAGCAGCTCCGCGTCCTCCTCCGGATCGGCGCCGCCGCGCCGCACCACGTCGACCATGTCGCTCAAGCGGTCGAGCACGCGCGTCAGCAGCGGGATCAGGCCGGCGGTCGCCAGCGCGCCCGGCCGCAGGCCGTGCAGCAGCTCCTCGGCGGCGTGGCAGAGCTCGGCGAAGGCGCCCAGCCGCATCATGCGTCCGGCGCCCTTGAGCGTGTGCAGCTCGCGGCGCGCCTCGACCGCCGCCTGGGCCGCCTGCGGATCGCCGGCCAGCCGCGGCAGGCAGAGAGCCAGCTTCTCGAGGCGCTCGCGGGACTCCTCGACGAACAGCGGTACGAGGTCGGCGAACTCCTCTTCCATCGGCGTCAGATCTTGGTCCAGCTGTCGACGTTGACGTCCAGGCCGAGGACGCCGGTGAGCTGGCCATCGCCGTCGTAGAGCGGGGTGGCGGCGGTGAAGATCGGCTGCCCGGAGATCAGCGAGTCGAACAGCGGCGTCAGCACGGTGCGCCCCTCGCGCACCGCCGCCTTGTACCAGGGGCGGTCGCCGAAACCCTCGCCAGCACTGACCCCGACCGGCACCTCGCGGTCGCCGATGAGCCGCCGGTTGACGCTCAGCGCCACCTGCCCCGCCTTGCCGTCGAAGTAGTACAGGCACTCGACGTACGGTTGCTGCTCGACCAGCTCGGCCAGCAGCCGCTCGATGGCGTCCCAGTTGCCGAACCGCCGCCGCACCTGCCGCGCCCAGGTCTCGGAGAGATGCTTGAGCGAGTGCGGCGATTCGAGGTGGAACGACTGGGCCAGCATCTGGATGGCCAACCCCAGGCGGTTCAGGCTCTCGGCGGTGTCGGAGAACTGCTTGAGCCCGTCCGCCATGCGCTGCACCACCTGGCTGACCTCCTTCAAGGTCAGCACCACCTCGTCGGAGGCGGCGTTCTGCTGCTGGGTGGCGAGCGAGATCTCGCGCGCCACGCGGGCGGTGTCGCCGGAGGCGCCGCGCAGCTGCTCGATGGCCGCCGCCGCCGCCCGCGCCCGGTCGAGCACGCCGGCGGCCTCGGCATTCCCCTCCTCCGTGGCGACCACCGTGGCGCGGATCGAGTCGGCGAACTCCTCGAGCAGGTAGCGCACCGATTCGACCGACTCCTGCGAGCGCTGCGCCAGCCGCCGCACCTCGTCGGCGACGACCGAGAAGCGCCGGTGATGATCGCCGGCGGCCGCCGCCTCGATGGCGGCGTTGAGCGACAGGATGTGGGTCTCGTGGGCGATGTCGGTGATCAGGTCGAGGACGCGATAGATCTCCTTCGAGCGCACTCCCAGGGTCTCGGCGCGGTTGGCGATGCCGCTGATCCGCTTCTTGACCTCCTCGATGCCGGCGACCGCCTCCTCGACCGCGGCCGCACCCTTGTCGCCGCTCTCCTCGGCCTTGCCGGTGAGCTCCGCCTGGCTCGCGGCGTTGTCGGCGATCTGCGAGGCGGTGCGGGCCAGCTCCTCCATGGCGGCGGTGATCTCGACCACCGAGGCGGCCTGCTCCGAGGACCCCGACGCCAGGTCCGAGGCGATCTGGTTCACCGAGTTGGCGGCGGCGGCGACCTCGATCGAGCTCTCCTGGATCTGCTGCGCCAGCATGTCGAGAGCGGCGGTGGCGCCGCTGAAGGCGGCCTGCAGCTGGCCGGGGAGCGACGCGGAGCATGCCTGCGAGTTGACCAGGTCGCCGCTGCGCAGCAGGTCGAGCGCCTGGGCGAGATCCTCCTCGACCGCGCGGTTGCGCCGTTCGACCGCCGCCACCCGGTCCCGGAGCCCGAGCTGCGGCCGGTAGACCCGGGCGAAGTAGATCCAGATGGCGGCCACCGCGGCGACCAGGTAGAAGTCCTGCAGCCAGCCCGGAGCGCCCTGCTCGTCCGCCACCACCAGCAGCAGGTACCCCGAGACCGCGACGGCGACGACCAGCGCAAGCCCACCCATCGCACGTTTCGCAGGCCCTTCCGACACCTCGATTCCCATTCTCTAGTGTCCCGTCTCAGAGATTCGCATCCTTAGTCGGCGAGCCATCCGGGCTCCTGGCCAGGCGCGCCGACGCAGGCATAGCCGAGACTATGTCGAGGAGGCGCAACGCCGCCAGGGGGCCGGAGGGCCGGCGAATAAGGATGCGAATCTCTGAGACGGGGCACTAGGAACCCCCTTCCTCGGGGATGGGCGGGCCGGCTGCCGGTTCCGGCTCGGCCAGCAGCGACCGCGGCGGCGCCAGGCCATCGATGAGCACCAGCGGCAGCGTGCCGTGAACGGCCAGGCCGCGGGCGGCCTCGGGCCAGAAGCGGCGCAGCACGCCGCCGGCCGGATGGAGACGCAGGTCCGCGGTCACTCCCAGCACCTCGTCGGCTGCCAGCGCGCCGGCCGCCACGGTCACCTCGACGGCGGCGCCGCGGCGCGCCAGGCCTCGCACCTCCTGGTGCGCCACCGCCCAGGTGGCGCCGCCGCGCCGCACCACCAGGAAGCCGTCGCTCACGATGCCTGCCCCAGGGCTTGCAGATTGATCACCCGCACCACCTGGCCGGCGACGATCGCCTCGCCGGCGACCAGTCCGCCGTCGCCGCCGCTCCCCGGCGCCGCCGGCACCAACGCGCCCGGCGGCAGGGCCGCGACGTCGAGGGCCGCGTCGGCGGCCAGGCCCACCAGCTCCCGCGACTCGGGCGGACCGGCCCAGGCCACCACGGTCACCGGGAAGATCGGGTTCGCGCCCTGCGGCGCACGCGCCAGCCGCGCCAGGTCGAGCACCGGCAGCGGATCACCGGCGAACTCCGCCAGGCCCTTCAGCTCCGGCGCCGAGCCGGGCAGCGGATGCAGCGGCAGCGACCGCAGCACCTGCCGCACCGCGCCCAGCGGCAGGGCGCACACGTACTCCCCGGCCCGCACCAGCAGGTGGGTCGCCGCGGCCCGGCCGCCGGCCGCATCCTTCGCCTCGGTCATCGAGGGTGCCCACCGCGGTCTGCGGCCGCCGCCGGCGCCATCGCCGTCCTCAGGGGCGCGTCCAGCCTCGTCGTCATCGCCGTCCTCAGATCCGCGTCCAGCCGGTGACGTTGATGTCGATGGCGAGCACGCCGCCGAAGCCGCCGTCCGTCCGCGTCATGCAGGCACAGGCGGTGAAGCAGCTCTCGCCGGTGAGCATCGATTGGTAGGGTGGCGTGAGCCCGGTGCGCCGCTCGCGCTCAGCGGCCCGGAACCAGGGCCGCCGGCGCATGTCGAGGTCGCGCAGCTGCACCGGGTCGAGCACCGGCTTGACGCCGATCGTCGACGGATTGACGGCGAGGGCGCAGATGG
>DATNKH010000395.1:0-9350 GCA_035603475.1 Thermoanaerobaculia bacterium | reverse complement strand
GACGGCGACGGTACAGTCGATCCAGGAGCGACTCTCTCGCTGCCGTCAGACGCTTGAGCAGATTCAGCCTGGCTGCACTCAACCGCGCCGCCGGAAACCGCAGAAGATGTTGTCCAGTTAATTCCTGGACACTACACTAGCCTCGCGGATAGATCTTAGCGGACGCGCTAACGCGAACCACCTGCCAAGGCGGGCTCGGCGACCACCGCCGTGATCACCTCGGGCGCGGGTGTCAAAGCATGCGCCCTCACCGGCATCACTGGCGCATTCAACGCGAACAACTGGAACGACGGCGTCGTGATGAACCCTCCGGCGCAGATCAACGGCAACTGGTCGCTGACCGTGACCAACGGCAAGACGGCCACGTGGGCGTGCGCATCCTGAGGATCCGGACTTGCGCACCGGGGGCAGACGTGACGCCCTATCGTTCATCGTTTTGAACAGGACACCGCGGGCACGGCGGGTCAACGCCGCCGTGCCCAGCGGACACCAGCGCACCCGGCCCATCTTCTGAAAACCTGGTAAATTCCAAGATTACTGCAGGCACTTGCCCTCCCTGGACGTGCTGCCCGACTGATCGCTGCAAGAGGGCTTGACACTGCGCCCAAAGTCAGTAGGATGGCAGCAAATCTGGACCGTTGAACGCAGTTCATCCCGGAAATGACAATTCATTTCCCAAGGGGGAGGTTTCTATGAAGCGCACTCACTTGTTGTTCGGGGTCGTCTTGGCAGTAGGCGTGGCACTGGGCGTGTTCGGCAGCAGGATGCTGAGCGCCCAGAAGCCCGCCCAGAGTCCATTGAAGACCGGCACCATCCTGCAGCGGACGGAGCTGGCGGGAATCAAGGGGATGGAAGCCATCCTGGTGCTCCGTGACCTGCCGCCCGGAGCGGCGAGCGGCAAGCACGCCCAGGCGGGCACCGAGATCGTATACATCCTGGACGGCTCGGTCATCCTGGAGGCGCAGGGCAAGGCTCCCGTGACTCTCAAGTCAGGGGAGGCCTTTCACACCGTGGCCGGCGAAGTGCACAACGTGAAGAACGCCAGCGCCACCGCCCCCGGCAAGGCGCTTGCCTTCTACGTTGCCAAGAAGGGCGCCGCTCTCGAAGACCTCTCCAAGCCGGTGAAGTAGGCCAACCGAATCACCAGCGGGCGCCGGCCTCTCCGCCAGCCGGCGCCCGCCAGGTTGGATCGGCCTCACTAGCGCTTGCGCAGCGCCGCCGCCGAGAGGATCGTCGCACCGAGGAAGATCGGGAAGGGCTCGACGAAGGTCATCGCCGCGTTCATCCAGGGGTTGTCGTAGAGCTTGCGGAGGTCCCGCATCTGCTGCGCGATCTTGGCGAGCTTCGCGGGGCTGGCGCCCGCGGCCTGGGCCTTGGCGATCGCGTGCGCCGAGTACTTGTCGACGAAGTCGGGAAAGAGCTTGAGCTTGAAGTAGGCGAGCTCCCAGGTGCCGACGTAGCAGAGGCAGGAGACGATCGCGATCAGCAGACCGACCTGGAATCCGCGTCCGAAGGTGAGCTTCCCGCCGTTCACGTTCTCGCGATAGGAGCGCACTCCGAAGTACACGAAGAGGGCCGAGGCGACGATGATGGTGTAGCCGAGGATCTCGGCCTTGTCGAAGCCGATCGCGTCGGCGAAGGCGGTGGTGGCGAGGACCAGGCCGGTGCACACCCCGCCGGAGATCAGCCCCCAGGTGAGAACGGTTCGTTTCATCGACATACGGGTCTCCTTGTCGGTCCGCTTCGTGGATGGCCCGAAAGGTAGCGGGACGGCCGGCCCAGGGTCGTCATCCTTTCGCATGATTCTCGGCCGGCGGGCGAAGAATCATCCTTTCGGGCGACGGCGCTCCGGGGTCGGCTCAGGGGATGAGGCGCATCTCCTTCGCCAGGTGGACGGCCTGGGTGCGGCGCCTCGCCCCGAGCTTGTCGAAGAGGCGGCTCGAGTGGGTCTTCACCGTGTTCTCGCTGACGAACAGCCGCTCGCCGATCTCGCGGTTGCTCAGGCCGGAAGCGATCAGGCCGAGGATCTCCATCTCACGAGGCGTGATGCCGAGCGCGCGCTGGCGCTCGGCGTCTGCGACGAAGGGCGCGCCGAGAGCGCCAGGCACGCCCCCCACCGCGGCCACGGGCCCGCCCCTCCGGCGGTCCAGCTTCGATCCCATCCAGATCCCGAGCCCGGCGAAGGTCGCGGCGACGAGCCCGCCGTAGATCTCGAGCGAGTGCTCGACGACGAGGAACCGGTACTCGGTGAGCCGCAGGCCGGCCACGAGAAGACCGCCGCCGAGCCCGTAGAGGAGGATCGACCGCCACGCCTGGCGCCAAGCTCTAGCTGCGTCAGGTGGACCCACGTCGGAGATTCGCTGCGCTCATGGACGCGAGCGCAGGCGGCGAACGGCTTTCTTTACGTTCTCGACGAAATCATCTGTCGGGCGAGCGGCCGGGAACCGGCCGCAATGGCGCTCCCAGAAGGCAAGGGGTATGCCGCTGGCGTATGGTTGGAGATCGTCGACAACGATGGGCAGGATAAACGGAAAACTCGGGTCCATGCCCTGGTCGCGGTCCAGAGCCCAGCGCCACTCGCGGCGGAAGTAACCCTCCAGGCGCCGCGCAGCTTGCTGCGAAAGTAGCGGAATGAAAAGCGAGCAGCGCCCGATGTTGGACTGGATCAACCGGTCCCAGGCGCTGGGAGAAACCCTAAAGCGGTCGAAGTCGTTAACCCAGACATCGAGCCCCGCGCCTTCGAGCGCCGCCTTGAGGTTCCCTGCCGCCTCTCGGTCCTCGCTGGCAAAGCTCAGGAGTATTGAGCCTGGCGGCATCGCCCCCTCCACGGGGCGTCGCTCCTGACCCTGGCCCTGGCCTTCCTCTTGGCGGACCGGGAGGCCTCGGATCTGAGGGCTGACCGGCGCCAATGGTGAGCTCGGCGGGCCGGCTCCCACGCGGGCTGTGGACCTGGCACGCAGCTCTCCGTTTTCGGCCGTCAAGTCGTCAGAGCGGGGCGGGGGCTGCGGAACGAAGGTGACACCTCTCGGCGGCGATTGGCCGGGAGCCTTGGCGTCGGTCGAGGTCTTGTACTCCCCAGCGAGCCCCAGGATCTCTTCCGCGAGGCGACACAGCACCGCATCGGCTTGCACCTTGCGCAGCTCCGCAAGCGTCCTTCCTTCCAGCGGACGTACCTGGAGAGACGCGAGCCAGTCCAACTGCTTCCACGGGCAGGGGCGGACGATCACCGGGATCACCAGCAGTCCCTCCCCCTGGCGCCGTTTCATCAGCGCGGGGATCTCCTGCTCCCGGATAAAGTCAGAATTGAGGAACGCCGCCGAGATCAGGAAAACGGCAACCTGGGCCCTGCCCATGGCCGACTTGATCGCCGGCAGCCAGTCGCTACCCGCCTGGAGCTGGCCATCACTCCAGACCGTCAGTAGGCCTTGTCGCTCGAGCACGCTCAGCTGCACGACGAGCCGATCCTTCCAGCTCTTGTCTACGTGGCTGTAGCTGATGAAGACCTTGAAGGGTGGAGGCATGTGGAGGTGCCCGGTTCGTGCCTCGGGAAGGGTCGGCGCCGCTTGCCTGCCGAGGACTCTGAGCTCGCACTCAAAGAGCACATTATATCCCGGAGTTCCCATGGCGAAGCATGGCGACGGCCGCTAGGTTCAGCCGCTCATGCGCCCACACGTCTTCGGCAGGTGCTGTCGCATCGCGCGGTACTTGTCTTGCCTCACGATGCCGCGCTCGCAGCAATCATGTCGCTAGCGGGACCTATGCTGCCTCTCGTGCTCGGCGATGATCTCGCGCACGGCCGGCACCAGCTCCGTCGGGACCTCCATGAGCGTATGGTCTGGGCGGGACAGCGCGGCCTCATGCTCGGCGGCGGCCTCCTCGTCCGTCTGGCGCTTGTAGTGGTCCAAGAGGTTACGGACCCGGGCATCATCCCAGCCTGGTGGGAACTTTTTGGTGGCCATGGTCACATCCGCCTCCGGCACCGATGCTCGACCCGTGATCTCAGTCGTCGTAGTCGTCCGCCAGGATCTCGGAGCTCGCCCCCGGGGCCGGCCAGGTCGGCGCTTCGCGTGGGTCCGCGCCCGCGGACGATCGGCCGGCGGTGCCGAACTGGTCGCGCTCGCGATTGGCGGGCGGCCAGACCGGCTCGCTAGGAGCGCCTGGCGGCGAGCCGGCGGCCATCGCCCGCGCGGCTGGTTGAGCGGGCGCGGCGAGCGCTGGAGCCGCGGCCGGGCTCGCAGGTGCGGCTTGCACGGCAACCGCCGCGGGCGCCGCGGCCGCGGCCTGCGCAGGCCCCCCACCCACCGTCTCGCCTGCACCCCTCGCAGGCGCGGCCGCCGCAGGCGGCCCAGCTGACGAGACGTCTCCGCGCGCCACCTCGACGATCACCTGCTTGACCCGCGCCAGGTCGTCGAGGCTCACCTGGTCTGCGGCATCGTGGTGGTGAGTTGGGCCTCGATCCGGTGCCCACGGAGAATGAACGTCCAGGTTCCGTGATGGGGTCTTCAGTGACGGTCAATTCCAGCGGTGCCGGGGCAGACGCAATCGCCCGCCGCCGCGATCCAGTCGATCTCCGCCACGACGGCGAAGATGACCCGCCCGGCGGACGAACGACGAGCCGCTCCGGCTAGGGTGCGACTCGCTCGGGGCAACGCGAAACCTCCCTATCCCATTCGCGTATAGAGCGCATGCGATCGAGGAGGTTAATGGTGACGACGGCACTGCTCCTCGCGGCGACGGACGTGCTGGGGAGGTCTCCCACCAAGTCGGAGTGGGCCGATGATGTCCGTTTCTTGCGCGAAGAATTGCCGAAGCACCACAAGAACTTCTTCCACAGCACCACAAAAACGGATTTCGAAGCCGTGGTCGCGGCGCTCGAGCGCCGCTTACCAGAGCTGAGCGACGCACAGATCGTGGTCGAGATCCAGAAGATCACCTCCAGCATCGGCGATGGCCACTCGGGCGTGCACGACCTGCCGCCCGGCCTCGCGCAGCGTTTCTTGCCGCTCAAGCTCTACCTTTACGCCGATGGTGTATTCATCCAGGCCATCGACCCGGCGCACGCAGAGTTCGTGGGCGGCGAAGTGCTGGCGATCGATGAGGTGCCGATCGATGAAGTGTTGCGCCGGGTGCGCACCGTGACCGAGGGCACCAACGATATGGCGCGACGGGATTTCATGCCGTTCCGCATGGTCCACCCGGAGATCCTCCAAGCGCTGGACGTCACGCACGACATCGAGTCGGCCACCTTCATGGTGAAGACGACCGTGGCAGTCAAGGAGCTGACCCTCCACCCACTGCCGCGCGCAGCAGACGGTACTCCGGACAGAGGCGGCGGTTGGTTTCTCATGGGGCCAAAGCCTGGTTCGAACTGGATCGACGCTCGCCGCTCGCCCGCGGCGCCGCTGTGGCTCAAGAATCAGACCAAGCCGTTCTGGCATGCTTATTTGACCGCTACCAAGACCTTCTACGTGCAATGCAATCTGGTCGGCGATCAAGACGGCAAGTCGCTCTCGCAGGCCTTCGACGAGGTGATTCGTGAAGCCTCGGTGAGCGCGACGGAACGCTTCGTGCTCGACCTACGCCTGAACGGCGGTGGAGACAACTCCCTGCTCATGCCGGTGATCCACGCCTTCATCCGGGCCGACAAGATCGATCGACCGGGTCGCTTCTTCGTATTGATCGGGCGCCGAACTCAGTCCGCGGCGCAGAACTTCGTCAATCTGCTGCAGATTCATACCCATGCGATCTTCGTCGGCGAACCCACCGGGGAAAGCCCCAACCACTACGGCGACCCGGAACTCGTCAAGCTGCCGCACAGCGGCATCGAGATCAATCTCTCCACGGTGTGGTGGCAGGATATGGGACCGCGTGACGAGCGACGCTGGACTGAGCCGCAGATCGCGGCACCGCTGCGCTCATCCGACTATCGCGACGGGCGGGACCCGGCGCTCGAAGCGGCAGAGTCCTACCGGCCCGGCGGGCTGCACAGCGGGCAATACGGCAAGCAGTGATGGTTCGCCCAGGAGTACGAGTGCGACTTCCTCGACGCCGAGACTCAGGCCCTCTACTCGACCCGTGATCTTCAGTCGTCGAAATCGTCGGGGAGAATCTCGGCGCTCACCCCGGGGGTCGGCCAACTTGGTGCATCGCGCGGGTCCGTGGCCGCGGACGATCGGGCGGCACTGCTGGTCTGGGAGCGCTCGCGGTCGGCGGGCGGCCAGACCGGCGCGCTAGGACTGTTGGCGGCCGCGGCCTGCGCAGCTGGTCCGGCAACCGCGTCGCGTGCGGCAAGCGCCGGAGCCGCGGCTGATCTCGCGAGCGCGGCCGGCACCGCGGTCGCTGCCTGCACTTTGGCCGGTGCAGGCCCAGCGCTCCCCACCTCGGCCGCACGTCCCGCAGGAGCGGCCGCCGCAGGCGGCCCAGCAAAAGAGATGTCTCTCGCGGCTGCCGCCTCCCCCTCCGTAGTCGCGTTCTCCGTAACCCCCGCCCCCGCCGTCGTCGCGTCCTCCCCGGCTCCTTCCGGGCGCGTGCCGGGGAAGCTGACGATCTGGTCCCAGACGCGGCCTAAGTTGTCGCCGAAGATGACCAGGAGGTCGCCGGCGCGGGCGATGGCGAGGGCCTTGGCGACGGCTTGCTCTTCGGGGTAGATCTCCGGGGCGATGCAGTCGGCGGGGAAGCCGGCGGCGACCAGGCCGTGGCGGAGGAGCTCGCCGACTTCTCCCGGGGGGCGGCCGCGGCGGTTGTCGTCCTCGCGGATCAGCACGAGGTCGAAAGCCGGCGCGGCGGCGGTGGCGAGGCCGGCGATGTCCTCGTCACGGCGGTCGCCGGGGGCGGCGATGACGCCGATGCGGCGGCCGTGGACGGCGAGGCCGCGGATCAGGCGGGTCATGGCCTGCATGCCGTGGGCGTTGTGGGCGTAGTCGAGCAGGACGCGGAAGGGGTGCTCGTTGTAGAAGTTGAGCCGTCCAGGGGTCTGGAAGAAATCGGCGGTGAAGGTGCGCAGGCCCTGGCGGATGTTCTCGACGCCGATGCCCAGGCCGTGGGCGATGGCGGCGGCGAACATCGCGTTCTGGATGTTGTGGATGGCGACGCCCTCGACGGTGGCCGGGACCTGGCGCGCCGGCAGCAGCGGCACCTGCTCGCCGTTCTGGTAGAGCACGATCACGCGCCCGGTGAGCCCCTCCTCGAGCGACACCGCGGCGCCGCGCTCGTGGCGGACGTGGGCGGCGACGCGCTCGTTGCGCGGGTCCATGGTGACGTAGATCGGGCGCCCCGGGCTGTGGCGCGCCATGCGCACGACGCGCGGGTCGTCGGCGTTGAGGACGCAATGGTCGCGCGCCACCTCGACGATCACCTGCTTGACCCGCGCCAGGTCGTCGAGGCTGTCGATGCCGCCCATGCCCAGGTGGTCGGAGGCGACGTTGAGCACCGCGCCGACGCTGCATTTGCGCCAGCCGAGGCCGGTGCGCACGATGCCGCCGCGCGCGGTCTCGAGGACCGCCGCGTCCACCGTCGGGTCGCGCAGCACGAGGTGGCTCGCCCAAGGGCCGGTCATGTCGCCTTTGACGGTCAGCACGCCGTCGATGTAGACGCCGTCGCTGGTGGCCATGCCGACAGTGTGGCCGGAGAGCTTCAGGATGTGGCCCACCATGCGGGTGGTGGTGGTCTTGCCGTTGGTGCCGGTGATCGCGGCGATCGGGATGCGGTACGGCGTGCCTTGCGGGAACAGCATGTCGATGACCGGGCCGGCGACGTCGCGCGGGGTGCCCTCGGTGGGCGCGGTGTGCATGCGGAAGCCGGGCGCGGCGTTGATCTCCACGATGGCGCCGCCCGCCTCCTTGTAACTGCGCGAGATGTCGGGCGCGATGAAATCGACGCCGCCGACGTCGAGGCCGAGGGCGCGCACGCCGCGCTCGGCCATGATGCGGTTGTCGTAGTGGATGGCGTCGGTCTTGTCGATCGAGGTGCCGCCGGTCGAGAGGTTCCCGGTCGAGCGCAGGTAGAAGACCTCGCCCTCCGCCGGCACCGACTCCGGCGTCAGGCCGGCGTCGGCGATCAGGCGCAGCGCCTGGTCGTCGAGCTCGAGGCGGGTGAGCACCTTCTCGTGGCCGACGCCGCGGCGCGGGTCCTGGTTGACGATCTCGACCAGCTCGGCCAGGGTGTGGCGGCCATCGCCGATGACGTGGCCGGGAAGGCGCTGTGCCACCGCCAGCAGCCTGCCGTTGACCACGAGGAGACGGTAGTCGTTGCCCTCCTGGAAGGTCTCGACGATCACCGTCGAGCTGTACTCGGCGGCCTCCTCGAACGCCGTCCGCACCTGCTCGGCAGTGCGCAGGCCGATGCTGACGCCCTTGCCGTGGTTGCCGTCCAAGGGCTTGACGACCACCGGGTAACCCAGGCCCCCGGCCGCCTCGCCCGCCTCGACCGCGTCAACAGCTTCATCGGCGTCGTAGACCCGCACCTGGCGCGGCACCGGCAGGCCGAGGTCGGCGAGGATCTGGTTGGTGAGCCGCTTGTCGGAGGCGATCTCGACCGCGGTGTGACGGGTCTCGCTGGTGATCGTCGCCTGGATGCGGCGCTGGAACTTGCCGTGGCCGAGCTGCACCAGCGAGCGGTCATTCAGGCGGATCCACGGGATGTCGCGCTCCTCGGCGGCCCGCACCAGCGCCCCGGTCGAGGGGCCGAAGGCGCGGCGCTGCGCCAGGCGCACCAGGGCCTCGCACTTGCCGCGGAAGTCGAACGGCGACGGGTCGTAGGCCTCGCGCTCCGGCGGCAGGAGATGGCGGATGACCGCCAGGCCGAGCGCGCCCGCGGCGGTGCCCACCGCCTCCTCGGCGAAGCTGTAGATCACGTGATACTGGCCGGTGGGCAGAGCCTCGCTGCGGGTCTTGCCGTAGGTCACCGGGGTGCCGGCGAGGCATTGCAGCTCGATCGCCACGTGCTCGAGCACGTGACCGAGCCAGGTGCCCTCGTCCTCGCGCATTCGCCGGACGAAGCCTCCCGGCTCGCCGTAGGAGCACGAGTGCTCATGCAGGGTCGGCACCAGCTCGAGCAGCCGCTCGTTGAACCCGGGGAGGCGCAGCGTGGGGTAGGCCTCGAGCTCGCCGAGGTCCACCCGCAGGCGGATCACCGGTCCGAGGGCGTAGAGGTTGGGGCCGCGGTAGACCCGCGTCTCGAGGATCTTCATCGGCGAGCCGGCCCTCTTCCTCGCTCCGTGAACCCCGACGCCATCAGTCGCCGCGGTCGGCGGTGCGGTCGGCAAGGGTGCCGCCGCTGCCGGCACCGGTGCCGATGCCGGCGCCGGCGCGCTCGGTCTCGTCCGCGGCCTCGGCCGCGGCATCGACGTCGTC
>DATNKH010000394.1:0-6305 GCA_035603475.1 Thermoanaerobaculia bacterium | reverse complement strand
ATCGTTGCCATCGCTTCCGGTGCTGCCATCGCTGACTCCTCGAGCTGCCGGTTCCAGGTCCCGAGCGCCGGGGCTCGGAGCCTCAGGGCTCGGCCTCGGCGCGCCGGCCGGGGTGAAGCTGTTCGGTCTCCCGCAGGTGGACCTGCAGGGCGTCGCGCAAGCTGCGCAGGGTACGGATGCCGGTCAGATCGACGCCGATGTGGGTCAGCGTCTGCGCGATCCCGGGGTTGATGCCGCTGATGAAGCAGTCGGCGCCCAGCAGGCGCACCGCCTTGGCCATCTTGATGAAGTGATCGGCGGTCTTGGTGTCCATCACGTCGATGCCGGTGATGTCGACGATGGCGGTGCGCGCCTGCTTGGCGATGATCGTCTCGAGCAGGGTCTCGGTCATCTCGGCGCTGCGCTGGCTGTCGACGATGCCGACGACCGGCAGGCACAGCACTCCCGCCCAGACTTCGATGATCGGGGTCGAGAGGTCCCGGATGGCCGCCTGTTGCATCTCGATGGTGGCGAGCTTCGCCGCCAGCTCCCGGTTCGCCACCTCGGTCTCGGCCAGCGCGTCGCGCAGCTGCCGCTTGGCCTCGGCCAGCTCCTCGATGAAGATGGTGAAGGCGGTTTCGAGCTCCGCGAACTCGTCCACCGTGGTGAGGTTGCGCAGCAGGCTGAGACAGGAGTCGTAGTCCTCGATCGAGGCGTAGGACAGCGCCTCGATGACGCGCATCAGGCGCGTCTCCTTGATGGCGATGGCGCCTTCGCCGTCAGTTGCCATGGGCCGCTCCCGGCGTCGCCGGCGCCGCTGCCGCGTCGAGCTCGCGGCGCCGCTCCTCGATCCAGGCGCGGGCCTCGGCTTCGGTGTCGGAGAAGTGCAGCGGCACGCGGTCGGCCTTGTTGGAGAACAGGTTGAGCGCGGTGAAGATCAGCTTGGCGATCACCCGCGCCTTGATCGGCGCGCTGTAGCCGACCATGCCGCGGAGCGGCACCGCCGCCAGGGTCGTGGTGGCGTCCTTGCGCACCTCGGGGTCGATGCGGTCGAGCTCCGCCAGGTCGATCAGGAAGAAGACGCGCTCGACGGTCTTCCCCCATTCGCGGTGGCGGCGATTGATCTCCGAGCCCTCCTCCCAGGTGCAGGTGCCGCGCAGCTTGAGGAAGATGATGTCCGGCGGCTCGAAGAAGGTGGTCTGATTGCCGATGTTCGGTTCGTAGGTCATGGTTCCTCCCTGACGAAATGATCGATCAATGTCACTGCCCTGCCCGCCCGGTCACCGCTCGCGGGCCGGAGCGCGCATCGCCGTCGCGGTCGCCGGCGGCATCCGCCGGCAGCTTGGCGCCGGCGCCGTAGCCGAGCACGACGGCGGTGGCGTCGTCGTGCGCGCGGCCGCAGGCGTCGACGATCGACCGCGCCACCGTCCGCGGCGCGCCGGGCAGGAAGGCGCGCAGGTTGCCGCGGCCGGACACGCCGTCGCTGTGTAGGCAGTAGATGTCGCCGCTCTGCATGGTGAACGGCATGGTGCGCAGGATGCGCACGCTGTGGCCGACGATGCCCGGCAGGCAGAACAGCCCAGCGGGCCGGCCGGCGAGGCTCTGCACCTCGATGTTGCCGATGCCGCAGAACTCGCCGCGGCCGTCGGCCTCGAGCCGCAGCACCGCCATGGCCGCGCCGCGGGTCGGATGCAGCTGCCGGTCGCAGTGCCGCAGGATCTGCTCCGGCGGCAGCTCGCGGTGGCCGAGGACCGTCCGCGCGGCGGCCTGCGCCGCGATGCCGGCCTCGCTGCCGTGCCCGAGACCGTCGACGAGCGCCACCAGCAGCGCGCCGGCCGGCTCCCCGGGAAGCCGCTCGATGACGAAGGTGTCGCCGCACTCGACGAAGCCCGGCAGCGGCCGGCTGTAGCCGCCCGCGGCGATCGTCCGGCTCGCCGCGGCGGGTGCGTTCGGGGGCGTGCGCGGCGGCGTGCCGGGCGGCGTGCTCGGCGGCGTGCTCATCGCGCACCTCGAAAGACGCAGGACACCCGCGTGCCCCGTCCGGGGCGGGTGTCGATCTGGAACTCGTCGACCAGCTTCTGCACCGCCACCAGTCCCTTGCCCAGGCCGCGCTCCGACCGGAACGTGCCGGCGAAGATGGCGTCGAGCTTCTCGGGCTCGATGCCGGACCCCTGGTCGGCGGCGACGATCTCGAGGCGGGTCTCGCGGGTGTCCTGCCGGGGACGCAGCTCGATGGTGCCCCTGCCGGCGTAGAACACGATGTTGCGGGCGAGCTCGGAGACTGCCGTCGCCACCTTGACCGAGGTGAACTTCGACAGGCCGATGCGCACCGCCTCCGCCCAGGCCTCGAGGCGGGCGCTGGCGATGTCCTTCTCGCTGTCGATGGCCAGTCGCTTGTCGCCGCCCATCGCCAACGATCCGGTCGACCCGGTCGGCGCGGCCGGCGCCGTGCGGCCATCGTGCGTCCCGGACCGGTGGACCGCGAACGGGCCCGCGGGCAGGCTACTTCCGGGCTGCGGGTCGGCCGGGCCCCCCGGCGCCCCGAGCAGCGCCAGGGCACGCGCGCAGGAAGCGATGAGCTGGGCGCTCTTGGCGGGCGCGAAGAGCCGGACCGAGCTCTCGAGCTCGGTCTGGATGGCATGGCGGTCCTGGGTGGTGAGGTGCTGCAGCGGCGCCCGCGCCATGCCGCCCAGGCGGCGGAAGATGCTGCGCTGCGTGATCTCGGAGATCGAGCCGGCGAGGATCGCGCCGATCTCGCTTTCGACGGTCCTCATCGCGGCAGCTCGAGCTTCTCGAGAGCGGCGTCGAGGCTGAGCGCGGTCGACACCGCGTCGAGCTCGACCCCCATCTCGACCAGGGTCATCGCCACCGCCGGGCGGATGCCGACCATGTAGCAGTCGGCGCCCATGAAGCGGACCGACTTGCCGATGTCGTTCAGGATGCGGGTGATGTAGCTGTCGATGACCTCGACCCAGGAGACGTCGAGGATGACGCCCCGGATGGCCTCGAGGCGCACGCGCTCCATCAGCGCGCTCCGCAGCTCGATCGCCAGCCGGTCGTGGAGCTCGGTCTGGATGCTCACCAGCAGGCAGCCGCGAACGCGAATGATCGGCAGCTCCTGCTCGTCTCTCAGTTTCATCGCGTGCGCGCGCTCCTCACCTGGCCGGCGGATGCCTGTGGCGGACGGATCCGGCGGCCGCCTCCCGAGCATTCGATCTTGCGGGTGGCTGGACTTTTAGCATATACAATGCTGCGAGTCCAACGACTTAGCGTGTGTGCGGCTCTGCTTAGAAGGTGCTTGCCGGCCGCTAAAACGCGCCCTTGACGGCGAATGACGGCGAATGAGGGTGAACGGGGAGGCGGGTGGGGCGCCGCGCCTGCCGGGTGCGGGCCTACTCCAGCCAGTATCCGCGAGCCAGCTCGCGGTAGGCGGCGACCTGCCGGCGCTGCCAGGCGTCGTCGCGGCCGAGCTCGGCGGCGAGCAGCGCCGCGGTCCGCGGCGCCGCCTCGACGCTCGCCCGCGCGTCGAGCAGCAGGGCGCGGGTGCGGCGCGCCAGCGCATCCTCGACGCTGCGCGCCATCTCGTGGCGCGCCGCCCGCACGACGTCGGCGGCGCGGTAAGGCAGGCGGGGATGCAGCAGCTCGCCCCACTCCGGCCGCTCGGCGACGAGGCCCGCGAGCTCCGGATCGTCCAGGGCATGACCGCCGTCGCCGCCGCCGTCGCTGCCGCCGCCGTCGCCGCTGCCGCCGCTGCGGTCGCCGCCGCTGCCGGCGGCTCCGGGCGTCGCCGGCCCGGCACCGGCCCCGGGCGTGGCCGGCCCACTGCCGGCTCCGGCTGCACCGGGCGCGGCGGCGGGAGCGCCATGGAGGCGCAAGGTGGCGGTCACCGAGGGGCGGTCCGGCAGCCCGGCGACCGCGGCGGCGGCGTCGACCGCGTCCTGACCCATTCGCCGGTAGGTGGTCCACTTGCCGCCGGTGATGGTCACCAGCCCGGAGGGCGCCACCTGCACCAGGTGGTCCCGCCTGAGGGCGGCGGTGCCGCCGCCCACGCCGCCGCTCGCGCCGCCGCTCGCGCCGCCCACGCCGCTCTCCCCGGCGCCCCCGGCCGCGGCGATCAGCGGCCGCAGCCCGGCGAAGCACGACAGCACGTCGGACGCCCGCGGATGGCCGGTCAGGTAGCGGCCGGCATGGCCGAGCAGGAACTCGATCTCCTGCGGCAGCGGCCGCGGCTCGAGCGCGGCGGCGGCGACCGGCGTGTCGGTGGTGCCGACGATCACCCGTCCCAGCCAGGGCACGGCGAACAGCACCCGCCCGTCGTCGGTGTGGGGCACCAGGATCGCGCTGTCGCCGGGGAGGAAGCGCCGGTCGAGCACCAGGTGCACTCCCTGGCTGGGCGCCAGCAGCGGCTCGACGCCCGGCTCGTCGAGGCGGCGCACCGCGTCGGCGAAGACGCCGGTGGCGTTGATGACCACCCGCGCCGGGACTTCGAAACTCTCGCCGCTCTCCTCGTCGCGCGCCGTCACTCCGGCGATCAGCCCATGCGGGCCATGCGGGCCGGCGGCCTTGAGCAGGCCGACCACGCGCACGGCGTTGACCGGCACGCCGCCCAGGTCGTCGAGGGTGCGGGCGAGGGTGACGGCGAGGCGGGCGTCGTCGAACTGGGCGTCGTGATAGACCACGCCGCCGCGCAGGCCGGCGGGCTCGACCGTCGGCAGCAGCGCCAGCGTCTCGGCGCGCGACAGCTGGCGCGACGGCCCCAGGCCGAGGCGGCCGGCGAGCAGGTCGTAGACCTTCAGGCCGGCGCCGTAGAACGGCCCCTCCCACCACTCGTAGCTCGGCACCACGAAGCGCAGGTGGCGCACCAGGTGGGGTGCGTTGCGCAGCAGCAGCCCGCGCTCGTGCAACGCTTCGATCACCAGCGAGAGGTCGCCCTGCCGCAGGTAGCGGACGCCGCCGTGCGCCAGCTTGGTGCTGCGGCTCGAGGTCCCCTTGGCGAAGTCGTAACCCTCGAGCAGCGCGGTGCGGTAGCCGCGCGCCGCGGCGTCCACCGCCGCCCCCAGGCCGGTCGCGCCGCCGCCGATCACCAGCACGTCCCACGGCCGCCGCGCGGCGAGCTCGCCGGCCAGCCGCGCCAACGACCGCTCACGATTCATCGGGGAGGGAATCTATCATCGCGGCGCGCGGTTATCTGAGTCCTGGTATGCTCGATCTACGGGAGATGCGGGAGGAAGCCCCCTTGGCGACGGCGGTCGACGCGCGCCCGGTCAACTACCGGGCGCTGATGAAGAAGGTCGAGCAGCTGGTGGCCACGCTGGATGGCGCCGAGGACGAGGGCTCGACCATCCAGTCGCTGATCGAGAGCATCGTCGTCAACTTCCGCGACGAGCTGGGGATCTACGGCGGCCGCCTGTATCGCCGCCGCGGCGCGTTCTACGTCCTCTCGGGGATCTTCGGCGACGCCAAGGAGGTGCCGCGCGGCCTCAAGGTGCCGGTCAGCTACCCGCCGGTCGAGCTGCTGATCGAGGACGGCGCCGTCTACATGGACGCCGACGATCCGCGCATCGACAAGAGCCTCGAGGACCTGCTCGGCGTGCAGCGCTTCGCCGCCATCGAGGTCGGCAACGAGGAGTACATCCTGGCCTTCAACGTGGCGCCGGGCGTCAACCGCGAGGACATCCTGTTCTCGCTCGGCATCGTGCGCCACAGCGTCAACCAGCAGCTGCGGCGCGAGCGCATGGAAGGGATCTTCGAGGAGTCGCGCAAGATCCAGGCGTCGATCCTGCCCCGCCGCGCCCCGGTCTACGGCGACTTCGACCTGTACGGCCGCTCCGAGCCGATGGAGACGGTCGGCGGCGACTTTTTCGACTACATTCCGGTGACCGACAAGATCCTCGGCCTGGCGATCGCCGACGTCTCCGGCCATGGGCTGCCCGCGGCGCTGCAGGTGCGCGACATTTACATGGGTCTGCGCATGGGTCTGGCGCGCGACTTCAAGATCGTGCGCACCGTCGAGCGCATGAACCGGATCATCCACCGCAGCACTCTGACCAGCCGCTTCGTGTCGATGTTCTATGGCGAGCTCGAGCTCAACGGCGTGTTCATCTACGTCAACGCCGGCCATCCGCCCCCCTTCCACCTGGCAGCCGATGGCACGGTCACCCACCTCGAAGCCGGCGGACCCGTGCTGGGACCGCTGGCGGAGGCGAGCTACGAGCGCGGCTTCGTCATCATGAAGCCGAAAGACATGCTGGTGTTCTATACCGACGGCATCCTCGAGACCATGGGGCGGGCCGGGGCCGCCGGGGCCTCCGCGCCGGCGCAAGACC
>DATNKH010000393.1:0-3379 GCA_035603475.1 Thermoanaerobaculia bacterium | reverse complement strand
TTCTCGGCCGCCACCTTCTGGGCAGCGGCTTTCTCGGCAGCCGCCCTCTCCTGCACCGGGCGGAGCACGTCGCGGCGCGCGCGATCGATCAGGAGGTCGCGGACCGCCAGGCGCGTGAGCTGGTCGTCCAGGCGGCCGGCGACGGCCTCCAGGTCCTTGCGGGCACTCGCGGCAAGTCGCGTGGCCTCTTGGAGATCCCGGACCTGGCGGAGGTTCTTGCCCCGCTCGAGACGGCCGCGAGCGGCAGCGATCGCCTGGGCCGCGGTCGCCATGATGCCCTCGGGCGCCTCGTCTTTCCATGCCTCCGCGTACCTTGGATCGGCTCGCCGGCGAGCGATCTGGGCAGCGGCCTCGTCTGCCTTCCGTATCGCGCCCTCGGCCTCGCGCAAGGCCCGCAGCAGCTCTCCGGCAGCCGGGCCGGGAGCGGCCTGCGGAGCTGGGTTTGGACCCCGGCTCCGCAGGCCGGGTGCCGCGGATGGCGAGGGGGTGTCGGCCGCGGCGGGAGTCCGGGCGAACGCCAGGGCAAGGCAGAGCATCGCCAGTCCACTCACGCCCCGGCCCGACGTGGTCATGTCACCAGCCCATCCCTTTCAGGAACTCGTCCGGGTCGCCCGCTCTGAACTCGGCGACGGCGCGCACCGGCCGCGCCCCGCCGCCGGCGGGCACCTCCGCGGTGATCACGGCCGGCCGCGGGAAGGCAGGGTTCCTGAGCCGGATCGTGTAGCGGCCTGGAGGCACAGACAAGACGATCGGGGTGTAAGCCGCAGCCGGGACGGGACGGGCCTTGCCCGCCGTGTCGCGGATCTCGACCAACTCGCCCCACGGCAGCGCATCGACGATCAGGGCGCGACCCTGCGCCGGTGCCGCGGCAGGCCCTGCCTCGCCGGGGTCGACGACGTGGGGCTTCAGATCCCTGCCGGGGCCGGCAGCCTGCTCGCGGCCGCCGCGATGCCCCAACAGCCAGGCGCTCGCGGCGAGCGCTGCCACGAGCAGGGCCGCCCCGGCGGCGACGGCGGCAGGCCGCGGGCGACGGCTGCCCGGCATCTGGCGCCGCTCCTCTTGCAGCTCTGGGCGCCGAGGGGTCTCCGCAACCTCCGCTTGCAGCTGACCGACCGCGGTGTCACCAGGTGCCGAGCGCTCGGCGCGCAGCAGCTGGCGGGGCGCCTCGGAGGGTAAGGGACGCGCCGGGGTCGTCTCCGCGCCGAAGTGCTCGTCGATCAGGTCCTGGGTGGTACCCGGCTCGACGGGTGAGATCTCCGCCTCGCCGGCTGCCTCGAGCAGCTTCTTCCATTCCTCCGCCGGGGCGTCCGCCGGAGCGCGCCAGCGCGTGCGCAAACTCCTCGGCGCTCGCGTACCGCCCTTCGGGCTTCTTGGCGAGGGCCCTGAGAACGGCGGACCGCAAGCCGAGCGGCACTCGCCCCTGCCGGTCGGTCTCCTCGAAATCGATGGGGTTGCGGTACAGATGGCCGGCGATGATCGAGCTGGGGTCGCGGCCGGCAATGGGATAGATGCCGGTCAGCAGCTCGTAGAGCACGACGCCAAAGGAGTAGATGTCGCCGCTGGCTCCGGCGGTGGCGGCTCCGTCGGCGGCAAACTGCTCGGGCGAGGCGTACCGCACCTTGCCCAGGAAGGTCCCGGTCCGTGTCAGTTGGGACTCGGCCCCGCCCAGGATCTTCGCAATCCCGAGATCGATCAGCTTGATCCGCGGCTCGCCGGCGTCCTCGGTGAGCATCAGGTTGTCGGGGGAGATGTCGCGGTGGACGAACCCCTTGGCGTGGAGATAGCCGAGAGCGCGCAGAGACTGCTGGGCGATCTCGAGCGCCAGGCCCAGCGACGGCGGACCCGCGGTCTTGAGCAGCTCCTCGAGGGTCTTGCCACGGATGAACTCCATGACGATGAGGGAGGTCCCATCATCGTCGGTCGTGAAGTCGTACAGCTGCGCGATGTTCGCGTGCCTGAGCTTGATCGCGACGCGCGCCTCCCGCACGAAGCGGGCCTCGAGCTCCGCATTGAGCTCCTGGTCCTCGACCAGGAGCGGCCGCATCAGTTTTATGACCCGGATCTCGTCCAACAGCCGGTGGCGCACCTTGTAGATCGCGCCCATCCCGCCTTCGCGGATCTTTCCCAAGATCTCGTACTTGCCTTCGATGCGCTGGAGCGGAAGGGCGAACACGCTGAAGCCTCGTTGGAAGAGGAGTGACTTTCAGCAGACTATGAAAGGTCGAGGCCCCTGTCAACACGGCCGGCAAGCAGCCGGCTGCTAGGGGTAGTAACCGCGGATCGTCTTGACGCGCATGCCGTCGCCGGCCACCCGGACTTCGACGGTGCGGAACTCGCCGGCGCGGGGGGCGGCCTTCGGCTGGTAGGCGAGGAGGTAGCGCGAGCGCAGCTCGTCCTCGATCGAGGCGTAGACGCCGTCGAGCTCGGTGGCCGATTCGATGAAGAAACTGCGGCCGCCGGTCTCTTCGGCCAGCTTGGCCAGGTGACCGCGGATCTGCAGGTCGAGGCGGGGGATGTGCGCGCCGATGGCGTAGATGGCGATGCCGGCACGCCGCGCGAACTCCAGTGTCTCGTCGAAGGTCAGCCGGCTCAGGTGGTCGCCGCCGTCGGTGAACAGGATGAGCGCCGACTGGCCGTGCTGCACGCCCTTCATGTAGGAGAGGCCGTAGACCAGGCTGTCGTAGAGCGCCGTGCCGCGCTCGGCGTTGAGGCCGGCCAGGGCCCCGGCCAGCGTGCCGAGGTCGCTGGTGAACGGCGTGCGCAGCACCGGGCTGTCGCTGAAGGTGAGCAGCGCCGCGCGGTCCTTCGGCGTCAGCGTGCGGCGCAGGAAGGCGAGCGCCGCCTTCTGCACCTGCGGCAGCGTCGCCGCCATCGACGCCGAGGTGTCGATGGCGAACAGCAGGTGCAACGGCAGGTCGCGCACGCGCTCGAAGCGCAGCAGGCTCTGCGCCTCGCCGCCGTCGAGAACCTTGAAATCGCCTTCGGCGAGCCCGCCGATCGGCCTGCCGCCACGATCGAAGACGGCGGCGTAGAGCTCGACCAGGCGCACGTCGAGCTTCTCCACCACGTCCGCCGAGTTGATCACCGCCAGGTCCTCGGTCGAGCTGCCGTCGGCGAGATAGGCGACCGCCCGCACGAAGCTGCCGGCGGCCGCGGTGCCGCGGCCGGCAGCTGCCGCCGGGCTCGGCAGCGGGATGAGCTGGGTCCAGGGCGCCTGGTAGAGCGTCGCCACCCGCTGGTCGTCGAGGAACAGCTCCACCCGCTGCAGGCTCGCACCGTCGGGCACGTGCACCTCGGCGCGGGCGAGCACCCGGCCGCGGTAGCTGCCTCCCGAGCGCGGCTCGACCAGGCGCACGGCGAAGCGCTGCTTCGGCGGGGT
>DATNKH010000392.1:0-4647 GCA_035603475.1 Thermoanaerobaculia bacterium | reverse complement strand
CGGTGGTCGAGCCGCTCCCGTCCGCCGCCGAGGCCGAATTCATCGCCGGGCGCCTTGCCCGCTACGTGTTCCCCGCCGCCCGTGAGACGGAGATCACACGCCTGGCGCGGGACCCCTTGTACTATGCCGCCATGCAAGTGGCCACCGGGCAGGCCGACGGCGCCGTCATGGGCGCCGCGGCGACCACCGCGGACACGCTGCGGGCCGCGCTGCGGATGGTGGGGCCGCGGCCGGGCCTGAAGCTGGTCTCCTCCTGCTTCCTGATGGTGATGCCGGACGGCCGCGGCCTCGTCTACAGCGATTGCGGCGTGGTCCCGGACCCGACCGCGGAACAGCTGGCGGACATCGCCGAAGCGGCGGCGGCCAGCTGCCGCGACCTGCTGGACGAGGAGCCGCGGGTGGCGCTGCTGTCGTTCTCGACCCGGGGGAGCGCCTCCCATCCACGGGTCGACAAGGTGCGCCAGGCGCTGTCGCTGCTGCGCGAGCGCCGGGTCGGCTTCGCCGTCGACGGCGAGCTGCAGGCGGACGCGGCGCTGGTGCCTGAGGTGGCGCTGCGCAAGGCCCCCGGCAGCCCGGTGGCGGGCAGCGCCAACGTGCTAATCTTTCCCGATCTCGACGCCGGCAACATCGCCTACAAGCTCACCGAGCGCCTGGCGGGGGCGCGTGCCGTGGGGCCGCTGCTGCAGGGCCTGGCGCGGCCCGTCAACGACCTGTCGCGCGGCGCCAGCGTGGAGGACATCGTGGACGTCATGGCGGTGACCGCCCTGGCGGCGCGGAGACCGGGATGAAAGTCCTGGTCGTGGGAGGGGGGGCGCGCGAGCACGCGCTGTGCTGGAAGCTGCGGCAGAGCCCGCTGCTCAGGGATCTCTTCTGCGCGCCGGGCAATCCGGGCATCGCGCAGCTGGCCGACCTGGTGCCGGTGGCGCCGGAGGAGATCCACCGTCTCGCCGACTTCGCCGCCGACCTGCGGATCGATCTGACGATCGTCGGGCCGGAGCTGCCGCTCACCCTGGGCGTCGCGGACGAGTTCGCGAACCGCGGGCTGCCGATCTTCGCTCCCAGCCAGCGGGCGGCGGAGATCGAGGGCAGCAAGGTGTTCGCCAAGCAGTTCATGGAGCGGCACGGCATCCCCACCGCGCCCTTCGCGGTGGTGCACGACGCCGCCGAGGCCCGCGCCGCCTGCCGCCGCTTCGGCTTCCCGGTGGTGCTCAAGGCCGACGGCCTGGCCGCCGGCAAGGGCGTGATGGTCGCCGCCGGCGAGGAGGAGCTCGAGGCGGCGGTCGCGGCGCTCTTCGAAGAGCGCCGATTTGGCGCCAGCAGCGACCGCGCCGTCGTCGAGCAGTTCCTGTCGGGCGAGGAGGTCTCGTTCATGGCCCTCTCCGACGGCGAGCGGCTGCTGCCCCTGGCCATCGCCAAGGACTACAAGCGCATCGGCGACGGGGACACCGGCCCGAACACCGGCGGCATGGGTTCGCATAGCCCGGGCGGCCTCCCCTCCGGCGAGGCGGCGGCGGAGATCGTCGAGACCGTCATGCGCACCACGGTCAGCGGCTTGGCGAAGGAAGGCCGTCCGTTCGTCGGCGTGCTCTATGCCGGCATGATGCTGACCGCCGCCGGCCCGAAGGTGCTGGAGTTCAACGCCCGGCTCGGCGATCCCGAGGCGCAGGTGCTCCTGCTGCGCCTCGAGGACGATCTGCTTCCGGTCCTCGCCGCGGCGGCCGCGGGCGATTTCGGCCTCGTTCGCCGGCTCCGCTTCCGCAAGGAGGCGGCAGCCTGCGTCGTCCTGGCGAGCCAGGGCTACCCCGGCCGATCGATCACCGGCGAGGTCATCTCGGGGCTCGAGCGGGCGGCGCAGCTGGGTGCCGAGGTGTTCCACGCCGGCACCCGGCGCGGGCCGCGCGGCGAGCTGCTGACCGCCGGCGGGCGGGTGCTGTCGGTCTGCGCCCTCGGTCCCGACCTGGTGGGAGCGCTCAAGCGCGCCTACTCGGCAGTCGCGGAGATCCAGTGGCCGGGCAAGATCTTCCGGCGCGACATCGGCCGGCGGGTCCTCGACGCGGCGTGATAGCCTCCGGCTGGTACTCATCCTGCATAAGTCGCTGTTGCTGTCGCAGATGGAATGGAAGTGACGATCATGAGCGGATGTTCTGGCTGTGCTTTCAAAGGGATGTCCACCGCCGTCGAAGACACCTACGTCGGCGTGCGCTTCCGTGAGGAGACCAACGTGACGCTGTGCGCCACGGCCGGCAAGATTTACGCCGTCGCCGACCCGGTGGTGGTCGAGCTCGAGTCGGGGCCGGCCTTCGGGCGGGTGGAGCGATCGCCGATGCCGGTCTTCAAGCCGTGCCAGAAGTCGAGCGCCCGCCCGATCCTGCGGCGGGCGGACGATGCCGACACGGCGGCCCACGAGCGCCAGCGGCAGAGCGAGATGACCGCCAAGCTCTTCGCCCAGGAGCGGTCGCGCGCGCTCGGCCTGGACATGAAGGTGTCGCTGGTCGAGTTCTCGCTCTCCGGCAAGAAGGCGACGTTCTACTTCACCTCCGAGGGGCGGGTGGACTTCCGCCAGCTGGTGCGCGACCTGTCGAGCCGCTTCTCGGCGCGGGTCAAGATGGTGCAGGTCGGCGCCCGCGACGAGGCCGGGCTGGTCGGCGGCATCGGCATCTGCGGCCGCACCCTGTGCTGCTCGACCTGGCTCAAGGACTTCCGGCCGATCTCGATCCAGATGGCCAAGCGCCAGAACCTCTCGCTGAACCCGTCGAAGATCTCCGGCCAGTGCGGCAGGCTGCTGTGCTGCCTGGCCTACGAAGACGATCAGTACAAGACCAGCAACCCGGAGAGCCGGCCGTCCTCGCTGCCGCAGATCCCACCGCTGCCATCCCTGCCGTCCCTGCCGTCAGATACCGCATGAGACCGAAAGCCCCGACATGGCCAACCGCAAACTGATCCGCCCGGACATGAACGAGCTCAAGAACGCGCTGCCGTCGCGCAGCGTGCGCCGCAAGCAGACGCCGCCCGAGCAGACCAATGCCGAGGAGTTCTACTACCTCAAGCAGATGGCGGCGAAGACGCCGATGGTGCTGATCCTCGACGACGGGGAGGAGCTGCGCGGCTGGATCGAGTGGTACGACAAGGGCGCGCTCAAGCTCAACCGGCACTCCGGCCCGAACCTGCTCATCCGGAAGCACACCATCCGCTACATGTTCAAGGAAGAGGAGCTCAAGCGGGAGCTCAAGCGCCGGCCGCGCCGCAGCGGCGAGCCCCCCTCGGAGCCCTGACCGTGAGCGATGCGCCGGGGGCTTCCCGGCGCCCGCCATCCACCCGCATGCCGCGCCCGCCGCACCCGTCGCGCCCCCTGCGATTGGCGCTGACCCAGGGGGACCCCGCCGGCATCGGCCCGGAGATCCTGCTCGGAGTCCTGACCCTGGCCCTGGAGTCGGCCCCGGCCGCCGGCGACGGCGCCGAGCGGTCCTTGCTGCGATCACCGCGATCACCGCGATCGCCGCGATTGCCGCCGGCATGGCAGCCCCTGCTGGTGGCCGAGCGGGCGGCGCTCGACGCCCTGCGGTCCTCGCTGCCCGGCGCCCCGTGGGACCGGCTTCACTACTTGCCCGGCATGCCGCAGGCCGCCGAGCTCGAGGCGCTGGCCGCCGCGGGCGGCGACGCCGTGCCGGTGCTCGACCCGGTGGCGGTCCGCCGCACCGTGGTGCCCGGCAATTCGGGGCCGGCGGATGCCGCCGGCGCCATGGCCGCGCTGGACGCCGGCATCGCGCTGGTGCGCCAGGGGGTCGCCGACGCGCTGGTCACCGCGCCGGTCGCCAAGGAATCGATCGCCCGCCATCTCCTGCCGGACTTCCGCGGCCACACCGACTACCTGGCGGCGGCCTGCGGTCTCGAGCGCTACGGCCGCGACTACCTGATGGCGTTCCTGGCGCCCGACCTGCAGGTGGCGCTGCTGACCGTCCATCTGCCGCTGGCTCAGGCGCTGGCGGCGGCCCTCGAGCCGCGGGCGCTCGACGAGGCGCTCGCCTGCCTGGAGCGCCACGCCGGCGGCCGGATCGCGCTGGCCGGGCTCAATCCGCACGCCGGCGAGGGGGGGCTGCTGGGCGGCGAGGACCAAGCGGTGCTGGCGCCGGCCGTCGAGCGGGCGCGCCGCGCCGGCCTCGACGTCCACGGGCCGGAGAGCGCCGATTCGCTCTTCGCGCGCGCCCGGCGGGGCGAGTTCGACTGGGTGCTGGCGCTCTACCACGACCAGGGGCTGATCGCGGTCAAGACCGCCGCCTTCGGCCTGGCCACCAATTGGACCCTGGGCCTCCCCTTCCTCCGCACCTCGGTCGACCACGGCACGGCCTTCCACCTCGCGGGGCGCGGCCTGGCCGATGCGCGGCCGCTCGCGGCGGTGATCGCGACGACCCTGGCGCTCGCGGCGGGGGAGCTGCCGCGCCGGCGCCCGGCGGGGTCTTAGTTAGTACTTGCCCATCGGCCAGTCCGACCCCGACCGATGAAGGTGGACGTGGTGCCCCCTAGTATCTTGGGTGAAGTAGAAGAGCCCCTCGGTGGGAGGGGCTCGTGTCTCGGGGCAGCGGGGATGAGACGCTGTGTTCCCCCTAAGGCCGTAGAGCCTGTGGGGAAGATTGAGCGCCCCCGCGATGC
>DATNKH010000391.1:0-10082 GCA_035603475.1 Thermoanaerobaculia bacterium | reverse complement strand
AGGCCCGCGAGCAGCGCCGGCCGGCGCCAGGTGCCGCCCGCCGGACGGCGCAGCGCGTCGTCGCCCAGCGCCAGCACCCAGGGGAGCCAGGCCATGCTGCAGAACAGGGTATAGGCCTCGAGCAGCGACAGCAGCGCGCCGCTGCCGGTGTAACCGACCGCCGCCAGCGCCGCGGCGCCCTTCCCGGCGCCGAGCCGGCGGGCGAGACGCCACGCACCGGCGAAGGCGATGGCGGCGTGGAGCATCGCCAGGACGCTCAGGGCATACTCCGGCGGCAGCGGCAGGGCGAGCCAGGTCGGCGGATAGAACGCCGCGTAGCTGGGGTTGGAGAGGATCGGTTGGCCGCCGTTCAGCCAGGGGTTCCAGAGCGGCAGCACGCCGCCGGCGACCAGGTTGCGGAAGCAGACGCGCAGCGGCAGGTGGAAGAGCAGGATGTCGCGGTTGGCCAGCGCGCGGCCGGGCGAGAGCAGCCGCCCGAACAGCAGCGCCAGCCAGGCGGCGCCCAGCAGCATGGGCGCCGAGCGCGCTGCCGACGGCACCGATCGCGCCCGTCGCGCCCATCGCGCCCGTCGCGCCCATCGCGCCCATCGCGCCCATCGCGCCGATCGCGCCCGTCGCAGCCAGGCGAAGCCGGTGCCTGGCGGCGAGGGCTCCTCGATCAATCCCTACCTCAGCTTCTGCGGGTAGCGAGCAAAGAAGCCGTCGGCCCAGACGATGTCGCGGTCGTAATCGGTTGGATCGAAGGCAGTGACAGTGTACACGTCCCCTTCCGCGGTCTTGTCGCGCCCGAGGCTGCGGATCGCCATCACCTGGGTGCCGTGCGGGTTGTCGGTCCGCAGGTAGAACTGGTAGGGGCTCTTCCAGCCGTCGAGGGTGGGGATCTGTTGGATGTACTGCGACACCAGCACGGTGGTGAGGTCGGCCGGGGCCAGCTGTGTGCCGTACTGCGTGAGGTCGATCGACGTGGTGGCGGCGCCGGCGGCCGCCGTCGACTGGTCGGTGAGCCACGAGAACATCGCCGTGCCGATGACCTTGATGTCACCCATGGTGCGCTTCTGCTTCGCCTTCTGCAAGGCATCGAGCAGGTTCGGGATCAGCATCGAGACGATGATCCCGATCACCGCCACCACGATGAGCAGCTCGATCAGCGTGAAGCCTCTTTGCCCTTTATGCCCTATGCGCAAATGGCAATTCATCACATTCCACCCCCCGGCTGCCTGAAGAGCTGAGCGTGATCTCGGGGTTGGCAAGAGATGTGCCAAATTACTTCGGATCGGAAAATGGATCGATTCCCAGGGGCGCTCGCGGCGGGGGCTCGCCGCGGGTGCCAAAAAAAGGCCATCGCTCGGCCAAGCGTTGTCAGTCGGCCGGGGATCGCGCGGCGCCGGCCGGCACCGCCGCGTAGGCCGCGACGATCCGGCGCATCCGCGCGACGCCGCGGTCGAGCTCGGCCAGCGGCAGGTGCTCGTCGGCGCCGTGGATGCCGCCGGAGTCGTCCGGACCGAGCGCGAACGGAGCCAGGCCGTACGCCGGCACGCGGCGCTCGCGGAAGAAGCGCGAATCGGTGGTGCCGGCGTCCAGCATCGGCACCACCGCCGCCTCGCGGCCGAGCACCTCGCGGATCGCGCCATACAGGCGCCCGGACGCGGGCGAGGGGGGGGCCGGCGGCGCGGTCATCAGCACTTCGACGGACAGCCGCGGACCGAGCGCGCCGCGAACGGCGGCGAGGAACGCGGCGCCGTCGGTGTCGGGCAGCAGGCGGGCGTCGATCCTGGCCTCGGCGGCGGCAGGGGTGACGTTGATGCGGTCGCCGCCGGCGAGCACCGTCACCTGCACGGTGTCGAGGAAGAGGCTGGCCATGCCCGGGAAGATCGCCTCGCGCGGGCCGTGGTCGCCGATCGCCTCGTCGACGTGGGTGAGCAGGTGCTGCCAGTGCGCGTTGTGCAGCGGCGCGAGCGCCCGCAGGTAGTCGCGCACCGGCGCGGTCACCCGCCAGTGCTGCGGCAGGGCCAGCAGCCGTGCCAGCCCCGCGATCAGCTGATGGTTGGCGCTCTCGGGGTTGAGCGCCGAGCCGTGGCCGCCGCGGCCGTGCGCGCTGATCCGCAGCCAGAGCGGGCGCTTCTGCGCCACCTCGACGCCCCACCAGAGCAGCCGGTCGGTGAACTGGTTGCGGCCGCCTTCGCCGATCACTCCCTCGACCCCGGCGAAGAGCTCCGGGTGGCTGGCGAGCAGCCAGGCGGCCCCCTGGCCGCCGCCGTTCTCCTCGTCGGCGACGGCCAGGAAGAGGACGTCGCGGTCGAGCTGCACCCGCCGCCGCTCGAGGTCGACCAGGGCGGCCAGGCCGCAGATCCCCAGCCCCTTGTCGTCGAGGGTGCCGCGGCCCCAGAGGCTGCCGTCGCGGATCACGCCGGCGAAGGGCGGAACGGTCCAGCCTGCCCCCGGCGCCACCACGTCGAGGTGATGCAGCAGCAGCACGGCGCGGCCGCCGCTGCGCGTCGAGGTCAGGCGCGCCGAGAGACTGGCGCGCCCGGTGGGAGAGAGCCAGAGCCGGCTGGGGATGCCCTCTCGCGCCAGGATGGCGGCGAGGTAGTTGGCGGCCAGCCGCTCGTTGCCCGGCGGGTTGGTGGTGTCGATCTGCACGTAGCCGCGCAGCCAGCCGGCGGCCTCGGAGAGACGGCGCGGCGCATCGCCCGCGTCGCCCGCGTCGCCTGCCGGCAGCGCTCCGCAGCAGCAGACCGCCAGCGCCACGGCGAGGAGGAGCAGGCAGCGGCGGAAGCTCGGGATCTCCGGCAGGCGGTCGTGTCGTGGGCAAGGATGCCGGCGCCGGCGGCTGCGACGCCCGAGCATCAGAGGACCAGGCGGCGAACGAGCTTGCGATAGAGCGCGACGCCCTGCAGGAAGCCGGGAAGGGCGAGCCGCTCGTTCTGCTGGTCCACCTGGTAGGTGTCGGTGCTCATGATGAGGAAAGGCGAGAAGCCGTACGCGGGCACCCCGGCGGCGCGGAAGAACCGCGAGTCGGTGGCGGTCCAGGGCAGGAAGAACGGTCCGGCGGTGAAGTCCGGATACTCGGTCTTCAGGGTGGCCAGGATCTCGCGGAAGGCCGGATGGTCGGTGGGGCTGGGCAGCGGGCTTCCCGGCACCTCGTCCAGGCTCGTGTGCAAGCCGAGCAGCATCCAGGGCGGCAGGAGCTGATCGCGCACGTCGGCGGCCCGCAGGCCGGGCAGCAGGTGCAGCATGATGAGCAGCTGGTAGCCGCCGCCGGGGGACGGCTTGACGTGGAAGGGCACCGCCTCGTTGCGCAGCATCGACCGCACGTAGCCGGGCATGGCGCGGAAAGCGCGGAGGTTGGTCAGCAGGTCTTGCGGATGCGCCATCTGCTCGCGCATCAGCCGGCTGTCGCGGGTGGGGCCGTAGGCCGCGAGCACCGCGGCGACCTGCGGCAGCAGGTGCAGGTCGGTCTGGGTGTAGCCGCGGTCGAGCAGGGAGAGGCGCAGGTCCTCGAGCCGCTCGCGACTGTCGCTGCACACGGTGAGCTTCGCGAAGTGCTTCTGACCGATCTCGGTGCCCCAGTACTTGACGTCGAAGCGGGTGCGGGCCTCGACGGTGCCGCCCTCGGTGAGCACCGCCCAGAAGTCGTGCACCATCTCCGGCCGATGGCGGATCACCCACTGCGCGCCGAGGCGGCTGTCGCCGGCCTCCTCGTCGCCGGTGGCCAGGAACAGCACCGAGCGCCGCAGCGGCCGGCCGCTCTTGGCGAGATCGATCATCGCCAGCAGCTGCGCGACGGCGACGCTCTTCATGTCGAAGACGCCGCGCCCCCAGATCCAGGGCAGCACGAGGTGGGCCTCGAACGGCGGATAGATCCACTCGCGCGGGTCCACGTCGGCGACGTCGATGTGGTTGTGCAGCACCAGCGGATGCGGGTCCTGGCCGTCGAGGCGGGCGTAGAGATTGGCGTGCTTGCCGTCGAGCACCTCGATCTCGGAGCGGATGCCGGCAGCGGCGAGCTGGGCGGCCAGGAAGCGGGCGCCGGACACCTCGTTGCCGGTGGACCTGCTGGTGTCGATCCGGACGTAGCTCCGCAGCAGCTGGACCGTCGGGTCGTGCAGGTAATCGTGCCGGATCCATTCGGTCTCGGCGTCGGACAACCCCGCCGGACGATCGAGGGTCGCGACCAGCCCGTAGCCGACGGCGATCATCAGCGCCATGCTGCCGTACAGGGCGAGGCGCGAGGCCTGGCGCATGCGCCGTTCGAGCTCGGAGGAGGACATCGGCCGCAGATCATACTCCTTCTCCTTGCACCCACCTTGTCCCGCTTCTTGCACCCGCCGTCCGGCAGCGTGACGCGCCTCCCACGCCGTTTGGACGAGGGGTTCAGGCGAACCGGCGGAGGACTTCAAGGCCCTCGTCCAGACGGCGTGGGAGGGGCGCCACGCCGCCGGTAGAGCGGGTGCAGAGCGGCCCGGCGCACTCGGGTATGCTTGCTCTCTCAATGACGACGGCGCCCCTCACCCCGGTGTCCGCCGGCGCCGCCGGCGCCCCCAGTCCCGCCGGTGCCGCCGGTGCCGCCGGCGAAGCCCGACCTGGCCGCGCCCGCTGGTGCCTGCTCCTGGGCGCCGCCGCCGCCTGCCTCGGCTTCCTGGCGGTCGAGCTCTGGCGGCTCGACGGCGGCCTGGGCTGGCCGCTCGACGACAGCTGGATCCACCTGCAGTTCGCCCGCAACCTCGCCGCCGGCCGCGGCCTGGCCTACAACACCGGCGAGCTGGTCACCGGCTCGACGGCGCCGCTATGGACTGCGCTGCTGGCGCTGCTCGCATACCTTCCCGGCAGCCCGCTCGCCTGGGCGCAGCTGGCCGGCGCGCTGCTCTACGTCGCGAGCATCGACGCGACCTGGCGGCTGGCGCGAGAGCTCGACCTGGCGCCGGGACTGGCCGCGCTGGCGAGCGGCCTCACCGCGGGCACGGGCTGGATGGTCTGGTCGGCGCTGTCGGGCATGGAGATCCCGCTCTTCGTGCTGCTCTCGGCCTGGGGGATGGTGCTGCACCTGCGCGAGCGGGCGGCGGACCTGGTGGACCCGCGGGCGGCGCCGGCGCCGGCGGCACCGGTGGCGGCGGTGGCGCCGGCGGACAGCGGCGTTGGCTCCGTGGACGCCGCGGCCACCACCACGCCCCCCACCCTGCCGATCTCCTTCGCCGTGCTCGCCCTGGCGGCGCTGGCCCGCCCCGAGGGCCTGCTGCTGCTGGGCCTCGCCTTCGTCGACCGCTGCCTGCGGTTCGACCGCGACCGCTCGGCGGGCGGCGCCGCCGCCGATGGCCTGGCACCGCTGCGGTGGCGTCGCCCGCCCCTCGCGCGCCTCGCCGCCGGCAGCCTGCTGGCGGGCTGCGTGCTCGCCGGACCGCTGCTGTTCTACCGCATCACCGGCGGCACCTTCCTGCCCACCACCTACGGGGCCAAGGGCGGCGAGCTGCGGCGCTGGCTGCCGGACCTGCACTATGTCTATGGCGTGATCGAGATCCTGTTCCGCCAGCAGCCGTACATGACCCTGCTCTGCTGCGGCGGGTTGGCGGCGCTGGTGGCGCGCCTCGGCACGCGCCGCGACCGCGGGCTGCTGCCGGGCCTCTGGCTGGTGGCGCTGCCCCTGGCCTACTCCACCCTGAGCCCGCCCGGCAGGATCATGGCCGGCAACTTCGGCCGCTACTTCTTCCCGCTCTTCCCGGTGGTGGCGGTGCTGGGCGCGGTCGCCCTCGAGGGCGCCGCCGCCGCGTTGGGCGCGGGAGTCGTGGCCGGCAAGGCAAGGCTGCCGGCCGGCCTGGCGCTGGTGGCGCTGCTGCTGTGGCCGACGGCGTCCAGCCTGCTGCAGTGCGCCGGTCTCTACGCCCACAACCTGGCGGACGTCGAGTCGAGCGACGTGCGCATGGCGCGCTGGCTGGCGCCGCGCCTGCCCGCCGGCGCGGTGCTGGCGGTCAACGACATCGGCGCCTTCAAGTACCTGCTCCCCAACCGCATCGTCGACCTCGCCGGCATCGCCAACCCGGAGCTGCGCCTGGAGGTGCAGCGGCAGGTGGCGCGCGGCGTCCCCTGGGAGCAGGCGATGGCCGCCGCGGTCGCCGCCCGCCGGCCCGACTTCGTGGCCATCTTCCCGGCCTGGCTGCCGCATCTCGCCGCCGACCTCGGGCTGCGGCCGGTGCTGCGCGTGCGGCTGGCCGACAACCGCACCATGGGCAGCGGCGAGCTGGTCCTCTACAGCACGCCCTGGACGCGGTACGCGCTACGCCGGCTGCCGGGAGATCCAGGAATCACCGAGACGGGACACTAGCGGTGCCGGCGACCATCCGCTCGAGCGGCCACGTCGAAGGCCAGGCCGAGGGCCACGGCGAGGGCCACGTTGAGGGTCAGGCCGAGGGCCACGTTGAGGGTCAGGTCGAGGGCCATGGCGGGTAAGCCTCCGGGCATCGGCGGCGCGCTGGCGCGCGCAGCGATCGTCCTGGCCGTCACCGCTGGCCTGCTGGCGGCGGCCGAGGGCGCGACGCGGCTCTGGCTGCGCCTGCGCACCGGCGCCTGGCCGCACACCGCTGCCACCGCCGTGCGCGCGCAGCAGGACGAGGCGCTGCGCCTCTATCGCCGTCATCCGTTCCTGAACACCGCGCCGCGCGAGGGAGTGAACGTGCATGCCTTCGGCAAGCAGGCGGGCTTCAACACGCTCGGCTACCGCTCGCCCGAGCGGCCGCTCGCCCGGCCGGCCGGCGTGCTGCGGATCCTGTGCGCCGGCGGCTCGACCACCTTCGACCTGCTGGCGGCGAGCGACGATCGCACCTGGCCCTGGCGCCTCGAGGACAAGCTGCGCCGGCGCCGGCCGCGGATCGAGGTCTGGAACGCCGGCTTCCCGGGATGGACGTCGCTCGAGAGCCTGATCTCGCTCGCGCTGCGCGATGTCGATCTCGGGCCGGGACTGGTGGTCGTCTACGCGGGCGACAACGACCTGCAACCGGGCGGCTACCGGCCTTTCGATCGCGAGTACGAGCATGGCCATGCCGAGCTCGCGCTGCGTGCGCTCGGCTTCGACCGCCCGCCGCTGCCATGGCGGTCGCGCAGCGTCCTGCTCGAGCGCCTGGCGGCGGCCTGGTCGAGGCCGGGCGACCCGTGGGCGAGCCTCGACCCGCGCCAACCACGGCACTCGCACCTGGCACCGGGCGCGACCGCGACCTTCGAGCGCAACCTCCGCTCGCTCGCCGCCCTCGCCCGCGCCCACGGCGCGCAGGTGGCGCTGGTCACCCAGACCGTCCGCATCCGCCGCCGGCAGCGGGCGGACGACCTCAGGTACCTGGCCCAGTGGCTGCCCGGCCTGGCGCCGGAAGCGGCGCCGGGCGAGCTCGAGCGGCTCAACGACGTGCTGCGCGCCCGGCGCGCCGACGAAGGCGTCCAGCTGGTGGACGCCGCGGCGCGGATCGGCTGGCAGGACGAGGACTTCGCGGATCCGCTCCACTTCTCCGACCGCGGCAGCGAGCGCCTCGCCGGCTTCCTCGCCACCGAGCTGGCGCTGCCCGCCGGACCGCCGTGACGCGCACTGGTGGCCTGGTCACCCGTCGCCGCGGGCGGCGGCGCCGAGGTGGATGAGCCGGTCGACCGGCGCGAAGTCGTCGCGCAGCAAGGGCACGTCGACGGCTTCGAGGCCGACGACCATCCGGGATCGGGCCATGCTGGTGAACGACGGATCGAAGCCGGGCAGCACGCGGTCGAGCTCACGGGCGCGGGCGAGCAGCTGCGGCCGCGGCAGGCCCGGCGCATCGCTCGCCAGCACCAGCACGTTGCTGGCGCCTCCGACCTTGAACAGGTAGACCGTGTTGAAGCGCTCGACGACGGTGCGGTACATGGCCTTCGAGAAGGGATCGGCAAGCCCCGCCGCGAGGTTCAGCCCGAAGCTGCCGCCGGCGGCCAGGTGACGCTTCACCTCGTCGAGGAACTCGATCGTGGTCAGGTGGAAAGGCACGCTCCTGCCGATGTAGGTGTCGCAGTAGACGACGTCCCAGGCACGCCCGCCGGCGCCGGCCAGGAAGCGCCGCCCATCGGCGACCGTGATGGTGGTGCTCGGGCCGGTCCGCAGCAGCAGGAAGCGCTGGGCGATCTCCGGCACCGCCGGATCGATGTCCACGTAGTCGACGCCCAGCTCCGGCAGCCGCCGCTGCAGGTAGGAACCCACCGAGCCGCCGCCCATGCCGAGCGCGAGCAGGCGGCGCGGGCGGGGGTTGAGCAGCAGGCTGGCCGCCGCGAAGCGCGGGTAGCGCATGGCCGGCTCGCCGTCCGCCAGCTGGACCGCCGCCTGCTGAACGCGGTCGCTCTCGAGGTAGCGGACGCCCGCCCGCTCCTTCACCACCAGCGTCTGGTAGGGGGTGGTGCGCTGGTAGAGCAGCTCGGCGCCGAGGCCCGCGTCCGGCCGGAACGCCGCGAGGGCGGCGGCGAGCACCAGGAGAGCGAGGAGCGCCGGCGCCAGCGCCTTCGCACGAACCGCCACGGGCACCGGCCCCGGGGACCCCGGGGATCCGGAGGGCTCGGGCGGCCTGGCGCCGGCGTCGCCGCCCACCGCGGCGGCGAGCGCGGTGGCGGCGGTCGCCGCGGTCAGCAGCGCCAGCACGTGACGCAGCTCGAAGAAAGGGATCAGCAGGAAGGTCGCGACCAGCGTGCCTCCCAGGCTGCCGAGCGTGGAGAGCGCGTAGAGCCGGCCCGCCGTGTCGCCGAGCCTGCCGAGGTCGCGCGCCGCCAGGCGGACGGCATAGGGCGAGACGGTCGCGAGCAGCACGCTGGCGGGGCCGAAGAGCGCCGCGGCGGCGAGCAGGGTGCCGGCCGGCGAGGCGCCCGTCCAGCCGGCGAGCGCCGCGGCGGAGCGCGAGCCGGCGAGCAGCAGTGCCTCCTGGCAGGCCGACGCGAGCGCCAGCAGCCGCGCCAGCGCCGCCAGGCTGGGGTGGCGGTCGGCGAGGCGGCCGCCCCACAGGTAGCCCAGGGAGAGGGCGCCGAGGAAGACACTGATGATCGAACCCCAGACGTAGACGCTGTTGCCGAAGTAGGGTGCGAGGATGCGGCTCGACAGGATCTCGAGCGCCATCAGCACGCCGCCGCAGGCGCCGACCACCCAGTAGAACCGCAGGCGCCAGAGCATGCGGGTACAATACCCCCTGCCCACCCGCCGATTACTGCGCGTTCTCCGGACCGTTGGAGAGCGCCGGCCGCGTGGGCCGGGAGGCCGCGGCTCCGCCTGTCGCCAGTCGCGGCACCCCAGCTGGGAGGCCCGTGACCACGACCCTGCAGGTCCCTTATCTCGATCTCGGCCGCGCCCGGCGCCGGATCGCCGCGCCGCTCGAGCAGCGCTGGCAGCGCATCCTCGAGACGAGCGCCTTCGTTCTCGGTCCGGAGGTGCGAGAGTTCGAGCGCCAGTTCGCCGGTTTTCTCGGGGTCGAGGCCTGCGTCGGCGTCGCCAACGGCACCGACGCGCTGGTCCTCGCCCTGCGCGCCCTGGGCGTCGGCGCCGGCGACGAGGTGATCGTGCCCGCCTTCAGCTTCTTCGCCACCGCCGAGGCCGTGCTGCTCGCCGGCGGCGTGCCGGTCTTCTGCGACATCGACGCCGCCACGTTCAACCTCGATCCCGCCGACGCCGCGGCGCGCGTCACCGCGCGCACGCGGGGCATCATCGGCGTCCACCTCTATGGCCGGCCGTTCGACGTCGACGGCGTGCTGCGGCTGTGCGACCGCCACGGGCTGTGGCTGGTCGAGGATGCGGCGCAGGCGCATGGCGCCCTCTACGCCGGGCGCCGGGTCGGCGGGCTCGGGCGGCTGGCCAGCTGGAGCTTCTATCCCACCAAGAACCTGGGCTGTTACGGCGACGGCGGCGCGGTGACCGGCAACGATCGCGCGCTGGTGGAGCGGGTGCGGCGGCTCGCCAACCACGGCCAGGACACGCGCTATCACCACGTCGAGGTGGGATGGAACAGCCGGCTCGACAGCCTGCAGGCCGCGGTGCTGAACTGCCGCCTGCCGCTGCTCGAGGCCGACAATGCGCGGCGGCGCGAGCTGGCGTGCCGCTATCACGGCGG
>DATNKH010000390.1:0-2272 GCA_035603475.1 Thermoanaerobaculia bacterium | reverse complement strand
GGAAGCGCATCCGCGGCGCATCGATCTCGCCGAAGCGCAACGCGTCCAGGCAGGCGATCGGCCGCGCCCCCATGGTGAAGATGTCGCGCAGGATACCGCCGACGCCGGTGGCGGCGCCCTGGTAGGGCTCGATGAAGCTGGGGTGGTTGTGGCTCTCCATCTTGAAGACGGCGACCCACCCATGGCCCACGTCGACGACGCCGGCGTTCTCTCCCGGTCCCTGCAGCACGTGCGGGCCGCTGGTGGGGAACTCCTTGAGGTAGGCCTTGGAGGACTTGTAGGAGCAGTGCTCGGACCACAGCGCCGCGGTGATGCCGAGCTCGGTGTAGTTCGGGTCGCGGCCGAGGATCGAGCGCAGGCGCGAGAGCTCTTCGGCGGTCAGCCCTTGCGCCCGCGCGACCTCCTCGGTCACCGGCGGCTCGGCCCTGTCGAGGCTCGCCATCAGGACCCGACCTCCACTCTGGCGCCGACTGACGCCACGGCGGCAGCCGTGGCTCTCGGAGACGCCGGAGAGAGGTTCCGCAGGGTCGCGAGCGCGCCGGAGAAGATCGCCAGGCCGTCGGTCGAGCCCAGGATCTCCTCGGCGCAGCGCTCCGGGTGCGGCATCAGCCCGAGCACGTTGCGCTCGGGGTTGCAGATGCCGGCGATGGCGCGCGCGGCGCCGTTGGGGTTCCAGGCCGGGTCGAGCTCGCCGGCCGGCGAGGTGTAGCGGAAGGCCACCAGCCCCGCCGCCTCCAGCGCGTCCAGCCGCTCCGGCGAATCCTCGTAGTTGCCCTCCGCGTGGGCGACCGGCATGCGCAGCAGCTGGCCGATGCGCAGGCCGCGGGTGAACGGCAGGTCGCCGCGCTCGACGCGCAGCCAGACGTCGGCGCAGACGAAGCGCTGGCTGGCGTTGCGCCGCATGGCACCGGGCAGCAGGCCGGCCTCGAGCAGCACCTGGAAGCCGTTGCAGATGCCCAGCACCAGGCCTCCCGCCGCCGCGTGACGCTTGACGGCCGTCATCACCGGCGACAGCGCCGCCAGGGCACCGGCGCGCAGGTAGTCGCCGTAGGCGAAGCCGCCCGGCAGCACCACCAGGTCGCAGTCCTTCACGGTCTCGTCCTGGTGCCAGAGGAAGGTGGCATCTTGTTGCAGCACATGCTTCCAGACGTGATAGACGTCGTGATCGCAGTTGCTGCCGGGGAAGACGACGACGCCGCACTTCATGGCCGCCCTCCACCCTCCGAATGGAGGATCTCCACCGCGTAGTCCTCGACGACCAGGTTGGCCAGCAGCCGCTGGCACATCTCGCGCAGCTGGCGCAGGGCCAGATCGCGGTCCTCGAGGCCGAGCCGGATCTCGAAGCTCTTGCCGGCGCGCACGTCCTCGACGCCGGCGAAGCCGACCCGGGCGAGGGCGTCCCGGATCGCCTTGCCCTGCGGATCCAGGATCTCGCGCCGGGGATAGACGGTCACTCGTGCGATCAAAGCGGATCACCTCCGTCGACTGCGAGCCAGGGAGTGGGTTGGAACTGCTCGGTCACTACCAGCCGGGCGCCGCAGCGCTCGCGGACGAGCGCTTCGGCCAGCGTCGCCGCCGCCAGGGCCGGCAGGTTGTTGGTGCGCGACAGGTGATACAGGACCACCCAGCGCAGCCGGTCGCAGAGCAGCTCGGGCAGCCCCTCGGCGGCCTCGCGGTTCGAGAGGTGGCCGTGGCGCCCGGCGACCCGCTGCTTGAGCGGCCACGGATACGGGCCGTTGCGCAGCATGTCGAGGTCGTGGTTGGTCTCCATCACCAGGATGTCCAGCTCGCGCAGGCGCGCCCAGGCGAGATGGCTGTGGGTGCCGCAGTCCGCCACCAGCCCGAGGCGCCGGCCGGCGCCGTCCTCCAGCACCGCGCCGATCGGCTCGCGGGCGTCGTGAGGCAGCAGGAACGGCTCGATCTGGAAGCCGGCGATCTCGCAAGGCTCCCCGGAGCGCAGGACGGTCGCTTCCCGGGCCGTCTCGCCGTCGAAGTCGATCTCCCGGAGGGTGCCGGCGGTGGCAAAGACCGGCAGCCGGTGCCGGCGGGCGAAGCGTGCGGCGCACCGGCAGTGGTCGACGTGCTCGTGGGTCAGCACCAGGGCGGAGAGGCTTCCGGGCTCGACGCCGACGAGCGCCAGGCGGCGCGTCAGCTCGCGGCTCGAGAAGCCGGCGTCGATGAGGATACGATGGCGGCCGGATTCCACCACCACCGCGTTGCCGCCGCTGCCGGAGCCCAGGACGGCCACCCGCAGCGGCGGCGCCGACGGGCC
>DATNKH010000389.1:0-5001 GCA_035603475.1 Thermoanaerobaculia bacterium | reverse complement strand
TGGCGGCCGTCGACCGCGGTGATGATGTCGCCGTGCTCGACGCCGGCCTTCGCGGCCGGGGTGTTCGGGACCACCTCCCCCACCAGCGCGCCGTCCGTCGAGGACAGGCCGAAAGCCTGGGCGTGCGGCCAGTCGATGTTCTGGATGTTGATGCCGAGATAGCCGCGGCTCACCTTCCCCTTCTCGCGCAGCTGCGGCAGGATCTCCTTGAGCGTGTTGACGGGTACCGCGAAGCCGATGTTCTCGGCGCCGTAGTTGATAGCGCTGGCGATGCCCACCACCCTGCCCTGCAGGTTGACCAGGGGGCCGCCGGAGTTGCCGAAGTTGATCGCGGCGTCGGTCTGCAGGAAGTTCTCGAACGAGATGTCGTTGATGCCGAGCGCGCGGCCCTTGGCGCTGATCACGCCGGTGGTCACGGTCTTGTTCAGGTTCAGCGGGTTGCCGACCACCATCACCCAGTCGCCGACCCGGGCCCGGTCGCTGTCGCCGAGCTCCAGATACTTCAAGCCGCTGCCGGCATTGATCTTCAGCAACGCCAGGTCGGTCGCCGCGTCGGCGCCCTTGACCTGCGCCGTGTAGTCGCGGTCGCCGAGATGGACCTTGACCTCCGAGGCGCCATCGATGACGTGGTTGTTGGTGACGATCAGGCCGTCGGGAGAGATGACGAAGCCGCTGCCGCCGGCTTCGGAGCGATAGTCCTCGGGCTGCTGCTGCTGTTGCGGGCTGCCGTCCTCGTCGGATCCGCCAGGGCCGCCCTGGCCGCGATCACCGCGGCCGCGCGGGCCGAAGAAGAACTCGAACGGATCGATACCTTGTCCCTGCCCACCCGGGCCCCGGCGCAACCGGCCGCTGCCGCCCCGAGGCGCTTTCTCGATCGTCGAGGCTTGGATGGAAACGATAGCCGGGTCCACGGCCTCCGCCAGATCGGCGAAGCTGGGCAAGCCGTGCGTGGTGGCCGCGGCGGTGGATTCGGCGGCTCGACTGGCGGAGAGCGAGGCGTCCGTGGTCTGAGTCATCCCTGGCATCGTCATCCCCAACCCCCCCGCCAGGACCATTCCAAAGACGACCGCTCCCAAGACCAGCACGAAGGTGGATACTTGGCGACTGCGGGTGGTGATCATGAGTGCTGCGACTCCTTTCGTATTGCGTCAGCAGGTGTACAAGCAAGGGACTTGCCAGGTTTATTCCAGAGGGGAGACGCGGGGCGAGCGATCCGTTCAGCGCCAGAATGGCATCTCCGCCGGGTAGCTCTCCGCCTTCCTCGCCAGCCAAGGCGGAGCCGCTCGTCCGGACCCCCGCCATGGCCACCGTCCGCGGGTGGTTCCGAGCCTCGCCATCCACCAGATCCGCCGGTCCACCAGCAACTTGCGGCCATCGCCAGGATGGCCTATAATCCGCTGCGGGAGCTTGTCCCGATCCCAGCAGGACCTTCGTTCAGGGCCGTAAGGGATCGGTACGAAGTGGGCCTCATGCCCACTTTTTTTGTTGGAGGAAGGTTCGGAAGACACGCGATGCACACCCGGAAGTCCACTGCAGCGGCCGCGGCGGCGAGTCACACCCCCGATCGGTCCGATCGCGCCGGCAAGCGCCGGCCGGACCGCTCGCCGTCCAGCGCCTCCACCCGGTCGCCATCGGAGACATCGGTGACATCGGAGATCGGCGCGGTCCGCAAGCGGTGGACGCTGTCGCCCGAGATCGAGGCGGAGATCGCCGAGATCGCGGCTGCCTGCGGTTGCGAGCTGATCCACGCCGAGTGGAAGGGTGGCGTGCTGCGCCTCGTGCTGGATCGTCCGCCCGCCCCCGCCGCCATCAACGCAGAGCCGGCCGCCGCCGCGGCGCCTTCAGGCGCGCCGCTCCCTCCGCTCCCTCCACTCGTCCCGCTCGTTCCAGAAGTCGCCGGGGTCTCGCTCGCCGACTGCGAGCAGGTGGCCAAGCAGACGTCGGCGCTGCTCGACGTGCTCGACTTCGGCAACGGCCGTTACCTGCTCGAAGTTTCTTCGCCCGGCCTGGATCGGCAGCTCTACCGGCCGAGCGACTATGCGCGCTTCCTCGGCCGGCTGGCGCGGGTGACCTATCAGCAGGCGGAGTCTCCCGCCGATGCCGCCGATGCCGGCGATCCCGCCGCTTCGGCCGCTTCGGGCATGCCGCGCCGCCGCACGGTGGTGGCGCGCCTCGCGGAGATCCGTCCTCCGGCAAGCGGGTCCGGCGCCGGCGAGGTGACCCTGGTCGACGACCGGACCGGCGAACGGGTTACCTTAAAGCTCGAGGACGTCCGGATGGCCCGGCTGGAGGTCGAGCTGTGACGCCGCGGCCGGAGAAGCAAGCTGAGCAGGCATAGCAGCATAGGACAAGGCAGAAGAAGGAAGAGAGAGAAGGAAGAACGCACTCATGCCCCAGGCACAGACCACCGAGCTGAATCTGAACGAGATCTTGCGCCAGGTCGCGCGCGAGAAGGACATCGATCTCGAGCGCTGGATCGCGGCGCTCGAGGATGCCATGGCCTCCGCGGCCAAGAAGCAGCACCGCATCAAGGAGCCGGTGCGCTCCCGCCTCGACCGCGACACCGGCAGGTTCGAAGCCTTCATCGTCAAGAAGGTGGTGAGCGAGGTCGAGGACCCGCTCGCCGAATGGACCGTCGAGGAGGCCCAGGACCACAAGACCGGCGCCCAGGTGGGCGACGAGATCCACCTCCCGATCCCGACCGACGGCCTCGGCCGCATCGCCGCCCAGTCCGCGAAGCAGGTGCTCTACCAGCGGGTGCGCGAGGCCGAGCGCGAGAACATCTACAACGAGTACATCGATCGCGTCGGCGAGGTGCTGAACGGCACCGTCAAGCGCTTCGAGCGCGGCGACATCGTCGTCGACCTCGGGCGCACCGAGGCGGTGGTGCCGCGCTCCGAGCAGGCGCGCCACGAGCGCTACAGCCAGGGCGAGCGCATCCGCGCCGTCATCGTCGAGGTCCACAAGCAGCCGAAGGGGCCGCAGATCGTGCTCTCGCGGACGGACCCGCGCCTGCTGGTCAAGCTGTTCGAGACCGAGGTGCCCGAGATCTACGACGGCACGGTGGTGATCAAGAACGCGGTGCGCGCTCCCGGCGAGCGGGCCAAGGTGGCGGTCTACAGCCGCGAGCGCGACGTGGATCCGGTCGGGGCCTGCGTCGGCATGAAGGGCTCGCGGGTGCAGTCGATCATCCGCGAGCTGCGCGGCGAGAAGATCGACATCATCGAATACAGCGACGACCTGGTGACCTTCGCCCAGAGCGCGCTCGCGCCGGCCAAGATCACCCGCGTCTCGGTCACCCACCAGGGCGAGGTGCCCCACCTCGACGTGATCGTCGAGGACGAGCAGCTGTCGCTCGCCATCGGCAAGCGGGGCCAGAACGTCCGCCTGGCCTCGGAGCTGATCGGCGCGCGCATCGACATCAAGAGCGAGAGCGACGTCAAGGACGAGGTTGCCGATGCGCTGGCGCGGATGCTCCAGACGGCCATCGGCCCTGCCGCCGCACCCGCCGCGGACCTCGGCGAGGCGCCTGGCGTCACCCCCGAGATCCGCGCCACCCTCGAGGCCGCCGGCCTGGGCACCGCCGAGAGCCTGCACGAGCGCGGTCGCGATGCGCTTCTGGAGCTGCCGGAGATCGACGAGGAGCTGGCCGACGGCCTGGTCGCGTGGGCCGGCGAGCAGGTCGAGCTGGCCGCGGCCGCCGCCGCGGCGGCGGCCGAGCAGAGCGCCGCCGGCGGCGCCGGCATCGGCGTCACCTTCCGCAAGCCCGAGACCTCGTCGTCGATGGGGGACGAGGCCTTCATGGCCGCCCTCTCGCGCGCCTTCCAGGAGAGCGAGGCACAGCGCGCCACCCGCGATGCCGGCGTGGCCGCCGCGGAGGCGGAAGCGTCCGCATCCGCGAACGCCGCTTTCGCACCGGAGACGCGGGAGGCCGAGGAAGCGGCGGAGCGGGCGAGCGAGGAGGCTGCCGGCGCGCCCGGCCCATCGGCGACGCTGGAAACGCCGGAGACACCGGGGACACCGGAGACATCGGAGAACGATGAGAGCGGGCGGTAGCCCGCGCACGCGGCATTTTCGGAAGAAGAGGATGCGCGGCCGCCAGGGTTGACGAGGTTTCGACAGGAGCTGCCAGGAATATGGGAAAAGTTCGCGTCCAGGATCTCGCTCGGATGATGGGGATCGCCAATCAGGACCTCGTCTTCAAGCTGAAGTCGATCGGCGTCCGCGTCGAAGGCGATGACGCACACATCGACACCGACATCATCTCGGCGATCCTCCAGGGCAAGAAGCTGCCGCATCCGCGCGAGGTCATCCTGCGCGACGAGCCGGCCGCCCCGGAATCGCCGGCGACGGCGCGCCGCCGCGTGCCGGCGGCCCCGCCGGTGCGCCGTCCGCCCGCCAACCCGCTGCGCCCCAACCGGCCGCGCACGTTGATCCAGAAGGTCGAGCCGCGCATCCAGACGCTGCCGGCCAGCGAGCGTCCGGCGTACCTGGGCGCCCCGGGCGCTCCGTACCCGGGAGCGCCGGGAGGTCTCGGCGCTCCGCTCTCCGCCGGCGGCGGCTTCGCGGCCCATGCCCCGGGAGCGGGGCTCGGCGGTGCCCCGGGACTGACCCATGCCGGCGCTGCCGGCGCTGCCGCCTCGGCCGCGTCTCACGCCCACGACTCCCAGGCGGCGCACTCCGCCGGCCATGCCGGCCATGCGGGAGACACCGCGGCGCATGGAGCGCACACGCCGCAAGCGGGGCACCCGGCGAGCATCGTGCACGCCGCACCCGGCTCCAGTGCCCAGGCCTCCCATGCCGCCGCTGCCGGCGGTGCCCCGGCGCGTGGGAGCTCCCCGGGACAACATGCCGGGACGGTCCCTGGCCACGGCTCCGCGGCCCGCCCGATGGGCGGCGGCTCCCACGCACCGTCCAGCTACGGCGGCGGGGTGCGGAGCGCCTATTCGGCGGGCGCCGCGAGCAGCGCGGGCGCCGCAGGCGCTCCATCCTCGGGCCGCC
>DATNKH010000388.1:0-5107 GCA_035603475.1 Thermoanaerobaculia bacterium | reverse complement strand
CACCGCCCCGAGCAGGGCGTTGAGCAGAAACAGGGTGCGCGCCACCTGCCAGCCGCCCAGGTTGCCGGAGGCGGCGCTGCGCCAGGTGTGGGTCGCGAGCCGGGTGCCGGCGCCCGCCACCATACCGGCGATCCGCTCGAGGACCGCCGCCTCGATCCCGGACTCGGCGGCGGCACGCTCGAAGGTGAACTCCGCGTACAGCGTCGCCAGCACGCCCTCGAAGCTCGCGAAGGTCGGCGGCAGCTCCGGATGCAGCGCCTCCAGGCACTCCTGCCAGTTCCACCAGCGGCGCACGAACTCGCGGTCGTAGAGGCGGTGCTGGATCAGGTGGTTGGCGACGGCGAGGAAGATGGCGGCTTCGGAACCCGGGATGGGCGCCGCCCAGACGTCGGCATGGGTGGCGGTGTTCGACAGCCGCGAGTCGAGGACGATCAGCTTGGCGCCCTGCTGCTTGCCTTCCATGATGCGCTGGGCGTGCGGATTGAAGTAGTGCCCGCTCTCGAGGTGGGCGCTGACCAGCAGGATGACCTTGGCGTTGGCGTGATCGGGGCTCGGCCGGTCGATGCCGCACCAGAGCTCGTAGCCGGCGCGGGCCGCCGCGGAGCAGATGTTGGTGTGCGTGTTGTGGCCGTCCACGCCCCAGTTGGCGAGGACGCGCTCGGTGAACCCGTCCTCTCCCGGGCGGCCGACGTGATACATGATCTCGCCCTGGCGTCGCTCGACGATGGCCCGGCGGATGCGCCCGGCGAGGTCGTCGAGGGCCTCGTCCCAAGTCACCCGCTCCCAGCGCCCCTCGCCGCGGCGGCCGGCGCGCTTGAGCGGATACAGGATGCGGTCGGGATCGGTGACCTGGTTGAGGGTTGCCGGCCCCTTGGCGCAGTTGCGGCCGCGCGAGCCAGGGTGCTCGGGGTTGCCCTCGAACTTCCGGATCTGCAGGCTCTCGCGGTCCACGTAGGCGAGCAGGCCGCAGGCGGACTCGCAGTTGAAGCAGGTCGTCGGCACCAGCAGGTAGCGGCGCTCCACCCGCCGCGGCCAGGCCCGGGAGTCGAGCTCGACCCAGTCGTCCCAGCGCTCCTTGGGCGGGAAGGACGCGAGGTGGACCCGGCTGGCGCCCGGGTAGAACGTCTCGCCGCGCGCCTCGGTCGCCGCCCGCGCCGCGCTGACTCTGCGTCCGAGGTCTTCGACGGTCATGCCAGCGGCACCGATTGGCCCGCCTGCACGTAGGCGTGCTCGTGGGCGAGGAGGCCGGCGAGGCCGAGGATGGCCGCCGCCGAGCCGGCAAAGACGGCGACGGTCGCGGCCAGGGCGGCGGAGAACAGGCCCACTCCGGCCTGTGCCGCGCTGGCGGAGGACCCCGCGGCCGCGACGGCGCGCGCGTCGGCCAGGCCGGAGGCGGCCGTCGCGGCACCGGCCCAGGCCAGCGCCGCACCGGCCGCGGCCAGCACGATCCCCGCCCAGAACCAGCCACGCAGGCGGCCGCGCAGCATCTCCCGCGTCGCCAGGTGCGCGTGCGCGGTGCCGTGCGGCAGCGTGCACTCGCCGGCCACGACGGCGAGATGCAGCACGCCCGCCGCCGCCAGGATGCCGAGCAGCGGCACCAGCTGCAGCGGCTCGAACAGGGCCGCGATCGCCAGGACCGCGGCGCCCGCGAGCACGGACTGCAGCGTCAGGTGCGGCGGCAGCAGGGGATTCTGCCAGAGATCGCGGGCCTTGGCCTGGGCGAAGAGGAACGCCGTGTAGACGGCGGTCAGGAGGGCGAGCGGCAGGCCCACCCAGATCAGCTCCCGGGTCAGCTGCGGCCGGCGGGCGACGGCGGCCAGGAGATGGACCGCGAGCACCGCCGCATAGCCGGCGATCAGGAACGCTCCCCGCACCAACCAGCTGCGCCACTGGGGCCGGGTGAAGATCAGGTAGAAGCGTGCGGGATGCTCGAGATCCCAGACGAGGAGAGCGCCGGTCACCGCCAGGAAGGCGCCGGCCAGGATGGGGACGTCGAAGAGCCAGACCCTGCTCGTCGCGCTCAGCCGGCCCAGCGCCATGAGCAGCACGGCCACCAGGTAGACGCCGGCGGCGATCCCCTTGGTCAGGGTGTAGAGGCTCACGCGCCAGTCCCACGGCACGCCGTGGGAGACGTCGTAGGCGAGCACGGCGGCGGCGGCGGAGTTGCCCGCCGGCGGCCGGGGCGGCGGCTCCGCCGGCGCCCCGCGGGCCGTGTGCCGCGCCTGGAAGGGATGGCCCGAGACGACGTGGTCGCCGCCTCGGCGCTGCTGGCTCCAGGAGAAGAGGCCGCCAGGTGGCCGGCGGGCGGCCAGCGGATCGAGCGTGGCCTGGTGGGCGCCGCGGTAGAAGAGCTTCGGCCGCGTCTCCTTCTCCGGGCGGCGCACCGTGACCGCCTCGCGATGGACGATCCGCGCCACCTGCGAGGCCGGGTCGTCGAGGTCCCCGACCAGGATGGCCTCGGTGGGGCAGACGACGACGCAGGCCGGCTCGAGGCCGACGTCCAGGCGGTGCGCGCAGAAGTTGCACTTCTCGGCCGAGTGGTCCTCGGGATTGATGAAGATGGCGTCGTAGGGGCAGGCGGCGATGCAGGCCTTGCAGCCGATGCAGATCGACTTGTCGAAGTCGACGATGCCGTCGGGCCGCCGGAACATCGCGCTGGTGGGGCAGGCGGCGGTGCAGGGGGCGTCGTCGCACTGGTTGCAGCGCGTCACCTGGAACGCCCGCCGCGCCTGGGGGAAGACCCCGACGTCCACGTACTTGACGTAGGTGCGGGTGACCCCGAGGGGGACCTCGTTCTCGGACTTGCAGGCCGTCGTGCAGGCGTGGCAGCCGATGCAGCGCTCGTGGTCGATGACTTTGGCCCAGATCACCGGTCGAATCCCGCTAACCAGTGTAGGACTCGTCCTGCTCGATCTTGCTCAGCACCCAGTCGAACTCGCCGCTGGTGATCTTGGCGTCGCAGTGGGTGCACTGGCCGGCCATGTTCACGTCGAGCGGCGCGCCGCAGTTGGGACAGTTCTTGTCGGCGCGGGGCGCGCCGCGCACGCCGGCGCCGCGGATCATCGTCCAGTACTCGGAGTAGTCGCGGTCCGCGTTCGGGTTGCCGCCCACCACCTCGCCGTTCGCCTGGCGCACGGTGAAGTCGCGGCCGCTGGCCCAGATGCGGAAGGTCACCGCGTCGTAGTGCCGGTCGCGGACCACTTTGGCCAGCTGCCGGCGCGTCAGGCGCATGTCGCGCAGTTGGTTGCTCAGCCCCTGGTGCTGGTAGGCGGCGATCCAGTACTGCAGGTAGTCGAAGAGGCCGTCCGAGACGAAGCCGCGCACCGGCCGCAGGTCGAGCGCGGTCCAGGCGGGATTGAGCTCGGTATAGATCAACTGCAGGCGGGCGGCCAGCGCCTGCTCGCCGCTCGCCGGATCGGCCTGCTGCAGCTCCGCCCAGCGCTCGGCCAGGGCGGGGTGCACGATCGTCGGCCAGTCGTTGCCCACCTCCTCCACCGTGCCGGTCAGCGCCGGCGGACGGGACTCGATCTCGAGCGGCTCCGTCGCGACCACGCTCCAGTCGAAGCGCCCACCCGATACGACCTCGCCGCAGTACTCGCAACGGTCGCCGCCGCCGGGACCGAACGGCGCGCCGCAGTTGGGACAGTGGAAGCTGTGCACCACCTGGGGCGGCCGGCTGCGCACGGCGGCGTCGCGCACCAGGCGCCAGCGCTCGCGGACGTACTGGGTGGCATCGCCGGTGCCGGCGCCGACCGTCATGTTGGACTCGAACTCGAGCGCGACTCCGACCTGCGGCCGCGGCTCGCTGCCGCTCGGCAGGCGGAGGTCGACGGCGCGCATGGCGCCGATCACGACACCCGAGACCGGCGCTCCGGCGGGCGGCCGGCTGGCCAGCTCGGCGCGCGCTTCGGCGCTCAGGTAAGGCGCCAGCGCATCGAGCTCCTGGCGGTTGGCGCGCGACTCGTGGGCCTTGGCATAGAGGGCGTACGCGAAGTCCTCGAACAGCACCACCGAGAACTCCGGGTCGAGGCCGCGGATCGCCTCGAGGTCCTGGGTCGGCGGCGGGCCCTGCGGACCCTGGCCGGCGGGAGGCGCGGGCGGGCCGCCGCCGCCGCGGCTCTTGTTGATCATGTAGAGGACGATCAGCACGACGACGATCAGCACCAGGAGCATGAAGCAGCCGCCGATGCCGCAGCCGCCGGCGCCGAGCAGCGGGGCGCCGCCGAGGTGCGGCCCCGAGCCGAAGGAGCCGCCGCGGGAGCTGCCGCCCGAGAAGGTGTGGCCGCCGCCCGGACGGCTCCCGGAGAAGGTGTGACCGCCGCCCGGGCGGTTGGACGCGAGCCGCATGCCGCTCGAAGAATGACCGGAGGCATGGCTCGATCCCGAATAGGTATGGCCGCCGCCCGGACGCCGGGCCTCCGCCTGGCCGGCAGCGAGCAGCAGCGCGACCGCCGCGGCGATGACGGCGGTGGCGAGCCGGCTCCGCCCGTGGCGCTCGCGGCTTTCGCGGCATTCGCGGCATTCGTGGCGGATCGGTTGGCGGATGCTCATGCCGTGCGAGGTCTCCTGGACGCGGAAGGCGGAACGGCGCCCATTGTAGACGAGCGGACCTCGCACCGGAGAGAATCCGCTCGCGATGATTACCGGGAGTGCCGGGAGTGCCGGCGTGCCGCGGGCGAGGGTGCCGCGCGTGGAACGGGACCGGGCCGGCGCCGCGCCGCCGGCGCTGGCGGACTTCCCCTGGGCGCGGGCCGCCGTCCTCGCGCCTTTCGTGCTCGCGGACGGCAGCGCCGCGGCCACGCAGGCCACCAGGGTGCGCCTCGCGCACGACGCGCGCGCTCTCTATGTCCGCTTCGAGTGCGCCGATCGCGACGCCTGGGGGACCTGGCGCCGCCGCAACGACCCCATCTACCTCGAGGAGGCCGTCGAGGTGTTCCTGGCGCCCGGCATGCGCGATCCGCGGCGGTACTGGGAGCTCGAGGTGAGCCCGCTCGGCGTGCTGTTCGCCGCCCGCATCGAGAACCCGACCGGGCTGCGGTCAGACCTCGCGGCCGACACCTCCTGGGAGTGCCGGGGCCTGGAATGGCAGGCGGGGCCGGCCGGATCC
>DATNKH010000387.1:0-5928 GCA_035603475.1 Thermoanaerobaculia bacterium | reverse complement strand
CGCCAGGCTTTCCGTGGTCTGGATGGCCTGCCAGATCTCGTCCCGGGCCAGCCGCAGCGCTTCCGGCAAGCCTGCCGCCAGAAAAAAAACCAACAGGCCGATCGCCGCGGCGTCCAGCACCCGGCCTGGAAGGCTGCGCATCGTCTACTCCACCGGTCCGGTCGCCACCGCCAACCATCCCTTCAGGTATTCTCCCTGGGGGTGGGTGATGGCGATCGGGTGGTCCGGGGCGGCGCCGAGCTGGGCGAGCAGGGCCACGCGCACGCGGGCCTCGACCGCGGCGGCGAACAGGATCTGGCGGAAGAGCTTGGCGTCGACGGCGCCGCTGCAGCTGAAGGTCAGGAGCAGGCCGCCGGGCGTGAGGCGCGAGAGGGCCAGGCGATTGAGGTCCTTGTAGGCGCGGGCCGCGGCATCGAGATCGGGCCGCTTGCGCACCAGCGGCGGGGGGTCGCAGACCACCAGGTCCCAGCTCGCCTCGCCCTGGCGCAGGTACTCCCAGACGTTGGCACGCACCCACTCCGCGGCGCCGCCGTCGAAGCCGTTGGCGGCATAGTGCCGGCGCCCGCGCTCGATGAGCTTCTCCGAGCTCTCGACGTGGGTGACGTGGCGGGCGCCGCCGCGCAGCGCGTAGAGACCGAACGCGCCGCTGTGGGCGAAGAGGTCGAGCACCGCCCGCCCGCCGGCCAGCCGCTCGGTCAGCCGCCGGTTCTCGCGCTGATCGCAGTAGAAACCGGTCTTCTGGCCGCCGGCCAGGTCGGCCGACAGGGCGAAGCCGGATTCATGGAACGGCGCCTCGGCCGGCGGCGCGCCGGCGATCGCCTCGGCGGCTCCCATCGGCAGCCCTTCGGCGCGGCGAGCCGGCAGCGCGTTGATCTGCAGCACGGAGCACTCCGGCAGCAGCTCGGCGGCCGCCGCATAGGCCTCTCCACGCAGCGCCTCGAGCCCGGCCACCGAGACCTGGCTCACCAGCACGTCGCCATAGCGGTCCACCGTCCAGCCGGGCACGCCGTCCCCCTCGGCATTGAGCAGGCGGTAGCCGGTGGTGGCGGGCGGCAGCACCGCCTCGCGCAGCGCCATGGCCTCGCGCAGCCGGGCGGCGAAGAAGGCGCGGTCGGCGCGCTCCAGGCTCCGTCCGAGCATGCGCACGCGGATCTGCGAGCGGGGACTGTAGAAGCCCAGCCCGAGGCACTGGCCCGCGGCGTCGAACACCCTGGCGAGGGGCGGCGGTCCGGCAGCACCGGCGCCATCCGTTCCGGCTGCACCCGCGCCGGCACCGGTCGCGCCGCCGCCGCCCGCGTTACCGCCACCGCCCGCGCCGCTGCCGCCGCCCTTGCCGCCGGCACCGCCCGCGCCGCCCGCGGCGATGGCGCCGGAGAAGATCCATGGGTGGCCTTCGCGGACCGCCTTGTCGCGGCCCGGCAGCAAGGTGAGGCGGATCTCCGCCGGCGCCGGCGCCTCCTCTCCCGGCTGGTCGCCGCCGCCTTCAGCCGGGGACGGCTCGCTCGCCACTAACCGCCCGAGCCCTGCGCCGGCAGCGCCGTGGGCGCCGCTGCCGGCGGCACCACGAAACGGGAGGCAGTCTGGTGCGCTCCCCCCTGGGCGTCGGTGAGCACGATGACCAGCTGATACTCGCCCGGCTCGACGTCCCGCGGCGGCCGGAAGGTGGCCATGAGGCGCTCCTGCCCCTCGGCGTCGGGGCTCTCCCGGCGGCCGAGCTTCAGCTCGCCCTCGCCAAGGTCCTTGCCGTCCGCCGCCAGCAGGCGCGCCCGGCCCCGGAAGACACCCGCGGGGAGGTGGTAGCCGACCAGCGCCATGGCCACCTCCTGGCCCGCCGGCACCACCGGCAGCGACGCCGGGACGTAGGCCCTCTCCTGGATCACGAAGGGATAGGGGGGCGTCTCCTGCTGCTTCTGGCGCGGCGCCTCCTTCACCATCAACCAGCGCCCGGGCGCCTCGGGGAAGAACGGCTGCAGCAGCACCACCGCCGGCTCGCCGAAGGCGGGCACCACCAGCGGCTGGGAGCGCAGGCCGTAGGCGCCGGTGGCGCCGTTGCGCACCAGCACGCGCACGTTGTACTCCCCCGGCGGCAGGTCGAGATGGCCGAAGAACTTGAGGCCGCCGCGGCGCAGCGCCGGGGCCGCCTTGGCGAGGTCGAAGCGCAGGCTCTGGGAGAAGAAATCCTGGATGGCGCCGGCCGAGTCGATGGCATAGGCGTAGATCTCGGCCGGCAGCGCCGCGCCCGAGGTGCCCTCGAGCAGGGTCGGCCCGTCGGCCTCGATCATCACCGGCACGTAGGCTTTGTCGGACGCCGCCTGGCTCCCTGCGGCACCTGGCTTGCCGGCATCCCCGGCATTGCCCGCATCGGGGGCGTCGCCCACGGCCGACGCGGGTGCCACACCGGCCGGCGGTGCCGCCTGCGGAGCGCTCGCGGCCTGCCGGAAGGGGGCGACCAGCAGCGCCGTCCGCACCGCGCCGCTGTCACTGCCGCCGACCACCTGGTCGGCCGCGGCCAGGATCTTCTCTTTCTGGGTCTGCTGGCCGTACGGCTTGGGAACGTAATAGCCGGGCCGGAAGAAGACCTGGGCGCCCTTGCCGGCCTGGCCCTTCAGCTCCACCCGCAGCTTGTGATAGGAGCCGTCGTGCTTCACCTCGTCGGGCTGGAAGGTCAGCACGTAGGTGACGCTGGTCTTCTTCAGCAGCTGACCCATGGCGACACCGAGGTCGTTGAAGTTGTGGTACAGCTCGCCGCCGGTGTCGTGCGCCATGGCGAACAGGGAGCCCTCGCCCGACCGGCGCACCGGCGCCTCGCCCTGCTGCGAGGCCTGACCCGAGCCCCTCGTCAGCGGCAGCGCCGTCATCCCGCTGGAGGACTGCGCGGCGGTCTGTGTACGCGCCCCGCCGATGTCGATGGATTGAATGATGCAGTCGGAGCGCCGGAACTCCTCCATCATCTTCTCCAACATGTTGGTGCCCCGCGTGTCGCCGTAACGCTGGTCGGAGTCGTTCAGGTATCCCTGGCCCTGGACGGTCATCTCGGCCATCTGGGCCTGGTCGGCAATGCTCTCGGACCCCTGCAGCAGGGAGGTGTCGAAGCCCTCGGACAGGTAGATCACCTCTTTGCGGCCATGGATGCCCGCCAGCAGGCGCGCGAGATCGGTGAACGAGCGGGTGAGCGCGCCCACCACCGCCTGCTGCTGCTGGCGGCTGGCACGCTCCGACAGGCGCGCCAGGTCCTGGTTGTTCTCCGTCACGAGCGAATTCCTGTCCGGCTGCGCGGCGATGAGCTGCAACGGGTCCGGGTTGCGGTCGACCAGCTGCGCCAGGCCGAGGTTGTCGATCGCCTGCGACACCTGCCGGCGATCGGAGGTGAAGCCGAGGAGCAGCCGCGGGCCGCTGGCCGAGCTGTAGCTCGCCACCGCCACGAGATCGGAAGGATGGAGCGCCGGCAGCATCTCGCGCACCATCTGGCGCGCCTTGACGATCGACGAGGGCTCGGAGAACGACAGGTCGAAGAGGAACAGGAAGTGGCGCCGCAGCGCCGGCGCTAGAGCGGCAATGGCCGGCCCCCGTTCCCCCGCCAGGTCCAGCACCTCGAAGCCGGTCACCTTCTGCTTCCGGCGCCCGTCGTAGACCTCGAAGTCGGCCGCGGTGAGCCCGCGCACCGGCTCGCCGTTGCGCACCACCTGCACCGGCACCTGCACCGCCACCACCTCGGTGGTCTCCGCGAGCGCGCCCGCCTTGGCGCCAGGCGTAGCGGCCGTGGGCGCCGCAGCCCATAGCCCGGCGCCGTCCGAGGGCCACAGGACCCATGCCGCTGCCAGGGCGAGGCTCAGCCCGATGGCAGGGATTGCACGCCGGGGGAACGATGACGATCTCGACGACATGACGTGGTCCTTTCTCTGGTGATCACCGCCTGCCGGCCACTCCGCGGCATGAAGCGGGGTGGCAAGACACGGCCGGTCCTTCCCCCCGATCCTATACGGGTCCTATCCCCGCGTTCTCGGCCCCGGCGCCGCCACCACGAACCGGGCGGCGCTGTCGTGGGCGACCCCATGGGCATCGACGAGCGCGATCCTCAGCCGGTACTCCCCGGGCTCGAGACCTCGCGGCGCCCGGAACGTGGCGGTCAGCCGCTCGGCGCCCGCTTCATCCGGCGGCCGCCGGCCGTCGAGCGTGAGGTCTCCCCGCCCCAGGTCCCGGCCGTCCGCCGACAGCACCGTGGCGCGGGCCTCGAGGGCGCCGGCCGGCAGGTTGTAGCCGACCAGCGCCACCGCCACCTCCTGCGCGGCGGTCAGGGCCGGCCGCAGGGCGGGAACGTAGGCCCTGTCACCCAGCATGAACGGGTAGGGTACGTCCCGCTCCCCACCCTTCGCCGTCTCGCGCACCATCAGCCAGCGCCCCGGGTTCTCGGCGAAGAACGGCGGCAACAGCACCGGCGGCGACCTGTCGAAGGCGGGCACCGTGAGCCGCTCGGAGCTGAGGCCATAGTCGCCGTTGCCGGCATTGCGCACCAGCACCCGCAGGCTGTAGTCGCCCGGCGGCAGGTCGAGGTGGCCGAAGAACTTGAGGCCGGTCCGGTCCAGCAGCGGGATCACCTTGGCGAGCTCGAAGCGCAGGCTCTGGCTGAAGAAGTCCTGGACCTCTCCCGCCGCGTCGATGGCATAGGCGTAGACCTCCACCGGCAGGACGTCGCCGGCGGTGCCGTTGAGCAGCGAGGCGCCGTCCGTCTCGATCACCACCGCCACGTAGGCCTTGGCCGCCACGCCGGCCGTGGCCGTGCCTCCCGCCGCCGCCGCGCCCAGCCGGCCCGGCGGGGCGAACGGCGCCGCCAGCACCGTGGTGCGCAGCTCGCCGCGGTCGCCGCCGCCGATCACGGCCTCCGCCACGGCCAGCTGTCTCTCGCCGGCGCTGCGCTGCCGGTAGGGACGTGGCGCGTAGTAGCCCTGGCGGTAGGAGACCTGCGCTCCCCTGGTCGCGGGGCCGCTCTTCAGCGCCACCCGCAGGGGATGATAGGAGCCGTCCTGCTTCAGCTCCTGCGGCTGAATGCTCAGCACGTAGGTGAGGCTGCTCTTCGCCAGCAGCTGGCCCATCGCCGCGCCCAGGTCGTTGAAGTTGCGGTAGAGCTCGCCGCCGGTGTCGTGCGCCATGACGAAGAGCGAGCCCTCGCCCGACGGCCTTGCCGGTCCCTGGTCGCCCTGCGCCCGCAGGCCGCCGATGTCCACCGCCTGGATGACGCAGTCGGCGCGCCGCAGCTCCTCCATCAACTTCTCGAGCACGTTGGCGCCGCGCGTGTTGCCGTAGCGCGCGTCGGAATCGGTCAGATATCCCTCGCCCGCGATCGACTGCGCGGCGATCCTGCCCTGGTCCTCGGCGCTGTCGACCCCGTGCACGATCGAGGTGTCGAAGCCTTCGGAGAGGTAGATCACCTGTTTGCGGCCGTGAACGCTCGCCAGCAGCCGGGCAAGGTCGGTGAACGAGCGGGTGAAGGCGCCGACCACCGCCTGCTGCTGCTGGCGGTTGGCGCTGTCCGAGGCCCGGGCCGCGGTGTTCAGGGCGTCGATCAGTGCCGCCTCCGCCACCTGCCGGGCGTTGGCGGAACCAATTGCCGTCGCGGCCAGCGCCTGGCTCCCGGAGGCCGAGCTGCTCTCCTCGGCGGCGACCAGCTGCAGCGGGTCGGTGTTGCGGTCCACCAGCTCGGGCAGGCCCAGCGTGTCGATCGCCTTCAGCACCTGCCGGCGGTCGGAGGTGAAGCCGAGCGCGAGCTTCGGCCCGCCTGCCGAGCTGTAGGTCGCCACCGCCACGAGGTCCGAGGGATGGAGCGACGGCAGCATCCGGCGCACCATCTCGCGCGCCCGGACGATCGACTTCGGCTCGGAGAACGAGAGATCGAAGAGGAACAGGAAGTGGCGCCGCAACGACGGCTGGATC
>DATNKH010000386.1:0-2313 GCA_035603475.1 Thermoanaerobaculia bacterium | reverse complement strand
CAGGATCCTGGCGAGCCCCAGCCGTCGTTCATCGCGCCAATACCACAGTCCGAAGGGGGGCGAGCTGGCGGTGTGCGTGCGGAGCGTGCCGAAGAGGCGATCCCAGGCGACCACGAGGGTCCCGAAGTTGGAGTCCGTCTCCTCCGGCTCGGGGCTGTGATGGACGCGATGCATGGCTGGCGGCACGAGAGTCCACCATAGCATCGGCTCGAGCCGGGGATGGACGACGATGTTCGCATGCTGGAACTGGGCCGCGAGCAGCAGCACGATCTCGAAGGCGATGAGACCCTGGTACGAGATCCCGAGCAGGGCCACGAACGCCAGCTTGGCGACACTCGATGCCAGGACTTCGCCGGCGTGAAAGCGGGACGCGGAGGAGACGTCGAGGTCCAGGTCGGTGTGATGGACCCGATGGAATCTCCACATCAGCGGCACGCGGTGGTAGCCGCGATGGAGCCAGTAAGTGAGGAGGTCGAGCGCCCCGATCTCGGCGGGCAAGCGGAGCCAGGGCGGCGCCGCGGTGAGCTCGAAGAGGCCGACGCGCCAAGGCGCCAACCGGCGCAGGGCGATCACGTAGCAGGCGGCACACAGGGACGTGACGATGAGCCCGTTGAGCAGGGCAAGGCCAAGATTGAGCAGCCAGCGCCGAGCCTTGGATGCGGTCGCTGCGTGATGGGGAGCGATCAGCTCCCAGGACAGGAACGTCAAGAGACCGGCGAGGAAGCTGGCAAGGCGGAGCGTATTCTGCGGCACGGCGTGGGCGAATGTACTGCCGAGACGCTCCAAGGGGCAAGCCGGGGCCGGCTGATCGTTCTCATGGTACGGACTGCCGTCTGTCCGATCCTTGCTCCCCCGGCGTCCGCCGGCGCCACTCGGCCAGCAGGCCGCCGGCGCCCATCGCCAGGCCGGCCGCGACGAAGGCCAGGCCCACCAGCGCCCGCAGGTGCTCGGCGGACGGCGCGGCGGCTCCGGCGGCGGCGGCCCCGGCGGTTCCCGGGGGCGCGCCGGGAACCGCCAGGGCCAGGGAGAAGAGGCGCGGCAGCGACGCGTCGTGGGGGATGGTGAACAGCCCGACGGCCAGCACCAGGAAGCCGAGCGCCGCCGCCTGCAGGGCCGCCGGCGTGCGCGACGGCCGGCCGAGCTCGCGGCCGACGACGCTCTGGCTGTAGCCGTAGGAGAAATAGATCGACATGCCGAGCACCAGCCAGCCGATGAAGCGCCACCACGAGGAGGGCGGCAGGTACACCATGAGGAAGATGCAGGAGCCGGCGCCCAGCAGCGGCAGCAGCCAGGGGCCCAGCGGCACGCGGAATGGCCGCGGCCGGTCGGGGTCCTTGTAGCGCAGGACGATGATGCCGATGCAGACCAGCAGGAACGCGAAGAGGGTGCCGATGTTGGTGAGCTCGACCACCTCGTTGATGTTGAGCAGGCCGGCGAAGACCGCCACCGCGATGCCGGTGATCCAGGTCGTGACGTACGGCGTGCGGAAGCGGGGATGGACGCGCGCCGCCCACTGCGGCAGCAGACCGTCGCGTGCCATGGAGAAGAAGATGCGCGGCTGGCCGAGCTGGAAGACCACCAGCACCGAGGTGGTGGCGAACACCGCGCCGAGCGAGATGAACGCCGCCGGCCATTTCATCCCCAGCGCCGAGAAGGCCGTGGCCAGCGGCTCCGCGGTGCCCAGCTGCCGCCAGGGCACCATGCCGGTGAGCACGATCGCCACCGCGATGTAGATGACGGTGCAGATCACCAGGCTGGAGATGATCGCGATCGGCATGTCGCGCTTCGGGTTGCGGGTCTCCTCGGCGGCCGTCGACACGGCGTCGAAGCCGATGTAGGCGAAGAAGATGATGGCGGCCGCCGCCGAGATGCCCTTGAAGCCGTTCGGCGCGAACGGGTGCCAGTTGGCCGGCTTGACGTAGAAGCCGCCGAGGACGACGAAGACGGTGATGATCACCAGCTTGAGGGTCACCATCGAGGAGTTGAACCAGGCGCTCTCGCGGATGCCGATGACCAGCACGACCGTCACCAGCATGACGATGGCGAAGGCCGGCAGGTTGAAGACGATCGGCACGCCGCCGAGGTGCGGCGCCTGCGCCATGGCCCGCGCCCCCTGCGCCACGGTGTCGCCCAGGGTGGCCGGGTCGACCCCGGCGGCCTTCGCCGCCGCCAGCTGGTGGGCCGACTCGACCGCGGTGCGCAGGTCGGTGGCCAGCCAGTCGGGGAAGAGGATGCCGAAGCCGCGCAGCAGCGCCTGGAAGTAGCCCGCCCAGGAGATGGCGACGGCAACGTTGCCGACGGCGTACTCGATGA